>SOJN01000064.1 GCA_004376575.1 candidate division TA06 bacterium
TCCGCCCTGCCCGAGTTCTTGGGAGATTGGTCCCTGGCTCACGCGGGCTGTTGGTCGCTGTATAGCGGGAACGCTCAACATTGTGGAAGATGAACTGACGCCGTCTTACTGTCCTCCTGCTCAATTCTGGATGGATCCAGATACTGTCGATGTGACGTTCCATGTGACTGCTGTCCTCGGGCACCACCGTTTCGTGACTTTTGAGGCCACTGACCTCGTCCACGAGACAAGGGGGGAACACAAAATAAGCGCGTCGATCATCGAGTTTGATCCAGACATGTTCAACTTGATTGCGCATGGAGAGACCGTCGAAGTCGCGGCCAGAATACCTGTTCCTGTGGGTGCACTTGCTGGAAATTATGAGGGGATGTTCAGGGCCAGGTCGCAGGAGAGTGGCAAGGAAGACTCGGTCTCTGTAGTTCTAAGGGTTGGGGCTGTTCCCGATATGGATATTGACGACAATGAAGGAAACCTTTCAGGCAATGTGATGCACCTGGAGGGTTTGCCCGAAGACCCCGTCAATGGGACTTTTGTGATGTTGAACCCCAGCACAGATATCTACAATGTGGATGCCTTCGATGGCCCTGGTAATACCGATCTTCCTGATGGGTCGGTAACTTTCACACACCTGGTCTCTATTGACAAGTCAGACACAATTCCTAAGACAGAAATGTCTCTGCACGATATCAATGAGCCGGGTGAGGACCCTTTGCGGGCGATACTGAGCGGCACTGCCAGGCACATTGGTCTGGATATCAACATTCCATCAACGGCCGGCGCTGGTACCTACGAAGGCTTCGTTACGATATCGTTCGAGGTGTACAGTTGCAATGAGGGTGAAATAGTAACTGTTTCTGACGTGTTCGGTGTCTCTCTTGTTGTTGGTGCCGTAGGAGGTGCGCTCGCCTTTGTGGAGGGCGATGAACTGGATACTTTATCCTACGACCCTCCTGAGCAATGGGTGCAAGATGGGTTCGTCATAGCCCAGTTCACACTCACTGCCACTGGTGATGTGCACAACGTCGGTCTCTATTCAGATGATCTGATTCACGAAGGTTTGCCCATTAAGATATCTGGAAACAGCGTGAACTTCTCACCAGGGGAGATTGGAGTGATCCATTCAGGCGATACCGTGGAAATCACCGCAAGGGTTCCCGTACCCATCGGGAGGAGAACTGGCCTGTATGAAGGTGCCTTCCACGCGGTTGCCGATGGCGGAGCCAGCGCGAACATAGTTGTGTTCCTCGATGTGAATCCTGTGGGTGACCTGGATGTTCAAGACTACGCTGGAAATCTGGTAGCTAATACAATGAAGTTGACCGGCATTGCAGGAGGGGTGGTCGTGGGGAGATACACTGTAGTGAACCCGAACCTGCCCGACAACAATGTCGATTTCTATGATGGTCCTGCAAACGACGACATAACAGAGATTACGGTTGTGTCGACGGATCTTGCTCTAGAGCGCGGTGGAGCCGAAGGAAAGTGCAAGGGAGTCCAACTACTCTGCGTGCAGTACCACGCTGGCGGTGGTGTAGAAGGAAAGTGCAAGGGAGTGAAGAAGATAACATTCCAGTACCACAACAGCGGCCGGGGTAATCTTGGCAACGTGAAGTTGGTTTCCAAGCGTGTTACCTACTTCATGGGGGCGGTGAGTGACGGAGACCTGATTACCGCGGATGCAAATGCGCAGGGTCAGGTGAAGTTCGGGGCCGACATGGATATACTTGTGTATGATCAACTTGATGAGAGGGTCCACACTTCGTGCTCAAAACCGATCGAAATAGGCATGGTCTTCGGTGACTGGGAGATAGTTGACCTTGAGAAGATCACGGAGGGAGGGGGAGGAGGAGCTCCATCTCCTGCCTTTATTGAGATCAAGATTAAGGGAGTGAAGTACTTCTCTGGAATGGTTGAAGACGGAGACACGATCTGTGTAGATGCAAGGCCTCAGAAGTTCGCGACTGACGCTGAGTTCTACATCGAAGGATATCTGAACACCAAGATACACCTCTCCTGCTCCATGCCCCTAGAGATAGGAATGCAGTTTGGCAACTTCGAGGTAGTTGACCTGATCAAGGTTTTTGAAGGCACACACGAAAGTGCTATCTCGGGTGCTAATGTGGACGGAAACGTCTACGGAATCACTACAATCATTTCCGGAGCTGCTGAAGACTTCCTGCTCCAGGTTACCATACCTGAAAAAGGGATAAAACACTACGATCCGCAAGAGGATCAGACATACAAAGGAACCGTCACGGTTCAGGGCAAAGCGGTTAACGCCAACGTGGCTGTCAGCGACGAATTCAATATTGAACTGAACATAGTGAAGAGTGGTACTAGACACCTTGCCTCAGGATTCTGGGGTGAACCTGGTGGTTCAGGCAACATGCTTCGCTGGACAGGATTCGGTCTGAATGAGACAGGTTACGTGGTGTATCGTGCTCTGAATAGTTCCTATGTGAAGCTGGGAGAGCTTTCAAGCACGAGCAGGAGCTTCCTTGACGGAGAGACAAGGTCTGGCCTGATATACGAGTACAAGCTGGGCCTGAAGATAGGCGGGTCGGAGGTGATGATAGGGCCGATATCCATCAAGGCTTCTGACAGGCTTCCTGGCCGATCTTATCTGTCACAGAGCTTCCCGAATCCCACATCTGGTACCACAATGTTCAGATTTGGTGTAGCTGCTGAATCACATGTATCAATCAGCATCTACAATGTGGCAGGACAGATGGTTAAGGTGATGGTGAACGAGAAGAAACTTCCAGGGATTTACGCCATGAACTGGGATAGCTCAGAGTATGTGAACGGCGTCTACTTCTGCAGAATGCACGTGGGACCGACTGACGGAAACGGAAAACCGTACTTTGCATCAAGGAAGGTTGTCGTACTCCGCTAGCCAGGTTATCAGCCAGCAAACCAAAGGGCTGCGGCCCGTCTTTGAACGGCCGCGGCCCTTTCATTTTGTGGTGCAATGTGGGGCACATTTGGTCAACGTGGATATTCGCTCAAGACCTGACGCGGTAAAACAGTGAAACCACAATTGGTTAGTGGGGCGAGGATGCCGGCTGCTCATCTCGGTTTGGAATTGGTACGGATCCTTCAAGGGTTGTTTTGTGTCTAGTTATACATAACTGTCTGTTTCAATGGCCCAAATCAGGGGGCGGTACGGGGGCAAAATTACGCGGCCTTGACCATTCCTGGGGTAGAATACCCCGGTCAGTTCACACAGAGTAATCGCTCACCTTTTGATAATAACTTGTTAGACCAAGACTTATAGCAATCGTGCAGCTGACACTCAAATGGCACATCTTTTGCTTAAAGATAATTATGGTTCTTTCAAATGCTGTGGTTCGGACCGGTCTCGGTAAACGCCTCAGGAGGACCCACACCGAGAGGGGGCTTCTCTGACTGATGAAACACCTGTCCGCCTTTCCCAGGGATTCAGTCCATAACTACGGGGTTTCTCCCGCTGTCTAGTAGTGTACTTGGACCAGCGCTATCCCTTGTAGAAATGCTGATGGGTCAAAATCACAAGAGATCTTGGTGTCTGCTTTTACACCCTGTCTTCCGCCGGCAGCAAAGAGACGAAGCTTATCGGCGTACAGAGATACGAATCGATGAGTGGTCCTGAAAAAACTCCGACTTGTGTCGGAGTTTTTTCATCATACCTGTCCCCGGGCGTATTCTGGAGGGACGTAGCTGAGGTCATTTCGACAACGGGCTCAAATCCCCTCTATCATTGAAAAATGGAGCCGACGGGATTCGAACCCGTGACCTTTTGACTGCCAGTCAAACGCGCTCCCAACTGCGCCACGGCCCCAGAGAAAGGTCATATTTCTATGTTTCAGGGCATCATTTTATCCAGTGATAGTCGGCAAGTCAAGCCCCAATCGGTCCCGCAGCGCCTTTCCAGTGGGTAATCGCAGTTTCTGAAGATCACCTGAGTAGAATCAACTTGCTCGCCGATGTGGAGCTACCTGTCTTCAGTCGAGAAAAGTAGATCCCGCTTGGAAGCTTCCGTCCGGTATTATCTGAGCCCTTCCACTCAACCTGATAGAATCCGGGTTCCTGCATTCTGTCTACCAGAATCTTCACCAGCCTTCCCATCTTGTCATAGAGCTTCAGTTGCACATGCGCGGAGGTCGGAAGCTCGTAGCGAATCGTGGTACTGTTGACAAACGGGTTTGGCGTCACTGGATAGGAGACACAGAGCACAGACGTCGGAGGAACAGGATAGAAGAGAGTGTCGCAGGGTACGATGCCTATGCCATTGTTGATATTGTCTGCAAGGGTCTTAGCATACACACATGTAGCATGGTCAGGCATGCCCAGAAGAAGTGAATCAATTTCAGCAACAACATCCCCTACCTCGCTCCCATCCTCGAGACAGTTGCAGAGAGCAAGCTTGCCCGAAGCGATGTTCAAAAGTAGTGCCATGAACTGCCGTCTCGCCTTCCGGCACATGTCTCTCTCAGGAGGGTTCACTTTCATCAGACCACAGATGGAGTCGCAGTCAAAGCCATCGAAAAGGTCCACATACGCATGGATACTGTCTATGTAGGCACAGATATCTTCATGTGCGTCATCCTTGCACTGTCTTTTCCAGTAACCCTGTGTTCTCACAAGCCATGGCTCCACTGGCTCGCAGAACAGCCCCTCGTAAGTAACCCAGATTTCAAGAATTGAAGGTGATATATCCTCCGCTGCAGTCAGATTCTCCATCATCAGCTTGTACTGGAAATATCTACCTACCTCAATCCCATAACCTTCCAGACTGTCCCCAGAGGATACTATTGGGCCAAGCCAGGGTGAAGATTCCAGCTCCGCGACAGTTCGCCCTGACCTTACGTAGTATTCATTATTACATCCCTCTGGCTCACAGTCGTCCCAGCCGAACGTGTGCCACAGAGCCAGAAACTGCGCGTCTAAAATAGACGAAACGAGTGTTCCATGCTTATGGAATGTCACTATTCTATTTTCCCACCGCAGGAATTCACCGTAGTCTGACACGAGTACGTCAACGTCAACATCTCCGATGCACGGCCCACCGTCAAGGTTTTCCGCATATATCCAGTGGGAATTACCCACATATCCGTTAGGAAGAGGATGCTCTGCGTAACCACCTCCAGACAATTGCTCAAACCATCCGACCCTCCGGTAAGCTCCGAGCGCGTCCATCCTCCCATCCAGGTCAACGTCCGCGGCCATCCCGCCATCCCCATAGTCGCCGTTGGCTCCCCCTATTGAGTGGTGTGTGAACGACATACCGGACCCGTCATTCTCCAACCAGAAAAGGTCTCTTGGGTAGTAGGGGGCAGCGCCAAAATGGGCACCCATTATGTCCAGATCCCCATCGGTGTCGAAGTCGCTAAGCCACGACCCGTCAACCATAGCCTGGCCGTTGTATGTGTACTTAAGTGAGAAGGCTCCAGTTCCGTCGTTCAAGAAGACCATGATGGGGTCCATCGAGGTCTGGATATCGAGGTATCCATCCCCGTCCAGGTCTCCGACATTGATACGCCAGATGAGGTCGCTATTTGTATTATAGATCATCTCAGAAGTGAAGCTCATTGTCCCATCGTTCCTGAAAAGCCATAGATCGCCATGCATATAGTCCCAGCTCAAGTCATGCAGGATGATGTCTATGTCGCCGTCATTATCTACGTCGCCAGGTCTTGCATACTGATATCCCCTGGATGTATCAATTACCCATTTATTGAACACACCTCCGTTATTCTCCAGCCATATGAGCCCTTCGGTTGCAGAAGCCACTATGTCAATATCTCCGTCCCCATCCATGTCGTACGGCCATGTAGTTCCCTGTCTGACGCTGTTGATTTCGTAAATATCGTGTCTGACATATCCGCTACTTGTATATTCGTACCACACTATCATTCCAGGATAATTATCCAGTATTGCAACCAGGTCAGTGTAGCCATCGTTGTCTATGTCTGCCGGAAGTATGGTCGCGTGGCCGTCGATTCTTGAGTCAGTGTCGATCACATGTTTTGTCCAGGCGTTATGATCCACGCTTGCGGCAAGTAGTGAGATCTGCCCCTCCACAGAATACGCGATGCTCTCTGACATCCAGAAGGATTCTCCCCACTCGGTTACCGGGCCCGGCACTCCAGAGCCAAGATACCACGAGCTCTGGACCTCCGTTTCCGCATGCGCAGTGGTGGTCACAAACAGGGCTACAAGGCAAATTGCGAGCAATCTTCCCATCATTCTCCTCCTTTGCGCTTCTGGCGAATATGGACCGGACCCGGTAAATTAGACTTTCTTGGGGAATTAAGGGGGCTGAATCCCCTGCAAGCCCATCAATAATATAGCAAGTTTCCGCGCTCTAGTCAATCCTTAAACACCATTATACCTGACATTTATTGACCCAATTTCTGAGGTGTGTTATCATGTGTCCCGGTATGGAAAAAAGCGCGGCAGTCGTTCTTCCCCTGGCTCTGTCATTCCTCCTTACGCTTAAGGTGGCTAATGGAGCTTCAATTCGACCGGTAGTGGCGTGGCGCTATGTTGGCCCCGACAGCCTTGCTGGGGCGGTGGTTGCCCACATCAGGCCAGGCCCACAAAAACAGATAATCCAGATGGTGAAGGACGGTCCTCTGGTCGCGCTGGACAGTCGTGGTAAGACTATCTGGAAGTTCGACTTACAGGGAACCCACAACTGCGTTCCTGCCGCTTTTGACCTGGATGGCGATGGCAAGGACGAGATCGTCTTTGAGGACATGACAGGAGGAATCTTTGCCATTGACGACGATGGGAGCAGAATCTGGCAGAACCCGGAAATTCATCAGGCTGGTGATTACAACTCGGCGCCCGCGATTGCTGATGTTGACGGTGATTCGCTTTTGGAGGTAATTGTGACAACCTACGGAGGAAAGATAGCGTGTCTCGATGCCATGACAGGTAAGACAGAATGGGTTTTCAGTGCCGAAGATAGAGAGGAGAGTTTCCAGGGCCAGGCCGCAATCTCAGACATCGACGCGGACGGCATAATGGAGGTGGTTGCGTTCGGCTACGGCTGGGGTATATTTGTGCTGGACGGGAGAAATGGACAGGTGAAGTCCGCCTTTCCCGCCATGGAGAAATGGGGAGAGGGGGGATATGCGACCGGTCCAGCAGTCTGTGACCTCACGGGTGATGGACTGAAGGAGATGGTCTTTCAGGGGTACTGGAAGGGTCTGGCTTTCGCACTGAGGGCAGATATGTCCACTTACTGGCTTTACGACGCATATGATGAGATTAGTGAGATTTTTATCTATGCCTCGCCCTCTATAGGAGACATAGATGGAGACGGGATTGTGGATGTGGTCTGTGTGGGCAAAAACGCTGAGTTTCTCGTATTCGCACCTGATGGAAGGATGCGGTGGACCATGAGGCCCGGGGAAAGGAGCAACTGGTCGCCTCCACTGGTGGACATAGATGCCGACGGAATCAAAGAGATTCTGGATTGCGCGACCAAAAGGTTCTTTATCATTGATGGGAAAGCCAGAACGCAACTTTGGCATTATGGCCGTGGGCGCGGCAGCTACCTGGGGGGAGAGTACCCGGCATTCTGGCCTACAGCGTTAGTTGATGACATAGACGGTGACGGCAAAGTTGATATCTATCTGGTTGATTATGAAGCTGGAGTGGGAAGCTTCATCAAGATAAATACGCCACTCAGAGATAGATGGCCGTGCTACATGCAGAACAACTTACGGACAGGGTTTGATGAGCCGAAGCCGGAATCCTGTTTTCTAGATTGTTCCTCAGGGCCTTTGAGAAAAGGTCCTCTCAGGATTTCCTTCGGCTTGAATGACAGATCCAAAATCTCCATGCACATAACCGACCTGACTGGACGGAAGGTGTACACTTATCCCAGGGGCTTGTGGGAAGCTGGCACACACCACCTTGTGCTGCGCCAGGAAGGTTTGCCGAAGCCAACATTGTTTTTTTGCAGACTGGTGACAGAGCAAGAGACTCTTATCGCGAAAATGGCTATGATCCCCTGAGGGACCACTCAGTCCTTGTTCAGGGGGTGATCAGGAGAGACGTGAGATTCTTGAGTATCTGGAGGCGGCGCTGTGCATTGGAGGCCAAATTTTCCTTGACAAAGGGCTATTCGGCTCTAGAATCGCAAGAGGAAATGGGTTAGGTGCGTTAATGTTCTAAGAATGGAGAGTCAATCTTGATGCGTGTTCATGTTCTTGTCGGTTTCTTGGTGACTGCTCTTCTGGTTGCAGGTTGTGGCGGTGCAGGATACCAGGATGAGGCGCTTTTGAAGCAGGCCACCAGATCTTTGAATAAGATCACAGGAGCTCTTGAGCAGTACAGAGCAGAGACTAAGAGTTACCCACCGGGGGGGTCAGACCTGGGTGTCAAACTCGAGAAGTATTTTGCCTTGACTGACAGAGAGGGGAATGTGACCAATGATTGGCCAGAGATGGTCAGCTCCTCGTTCAGGGGCGAAATCGAGTATGAAACTCTGGATTCTGTATACTCGTACTTTCTCAAGGTCAGAGCTCTGGACAGCAGGAATACTCCTCTTACCGCTCGTTCGAATAGACAACCAGAAGAGAAGAAGAAGAAAAGACGAGGAAGATAAGGATAGGAGAAAAGGATGAAGCTGATTCTAGGAGTGGCTGCGTCTGTGGTATTGATTATTGGTTGCGCCACAACCCAGGTACCGAAAGTGACGGAAACAGAGACGGCGGAGCAGGAGCCCTGCAAGAGGTACTATGACTTCGGATTCGAGTATCTCAAGAATGGGTCCTATGATGATGCCATAGTGAACTTCCAGAGGGCTGTTGACTGTAGCACTGATTATGTGGAGGCCTTGATAGGACTGAGTCAATCCTATGCCCAGAAGGGCGATATGGACAGTGCTGAATCTGTCTTGGCGAGGGCTGTGGTCGATGTTCCCGGAAATCCAGACATATACTGTTTCTACGGGCATCTATGCATTGACAAGAAAGAGTTTGAAAGAGCTGCAGAACACTACATGATGGCGCTCAGCATAGATTCACTCAATTTCAACGCTTTATTTGGGATTGGGTATACCTATCATAAGATGGGTGAGTTGGAGAAGGCAATAGGGTATTACAGAAGGGCTAAGGCCATAGACCCTGAAGATACCGCGTGCAGGTTCAAGTTGGGTGAAGCTCTCATGGAATTGGGTAGATATGATGAAGCTTTGGCAGAACTGGAGTACGTCGTTGACATACATCCTGACGACCTTGAAGCACGCGTGACTCTTGCCGAAACATACATGAACCCTAAGGTGAAAAAGTACGGCAAGGCTCTTGTCCAGTTTCAAGCCATCGTGGAAAAACAGCCTGACGATATCCAGGGTCTTCTTGGGGTGGGCAGGGCAAGCGCAAAACTGAAGAAATACAATACGGCTGAGCAGGCGTTCAACCGGGCTAGGTCGATTGCGCCTGACGATCCCGCTCCTTTGTACTACCTTGCTGAAATGTATATGGCCAGGAAGAGATTGTCCAGTGTTAGAAAGTTACTTGACGAGGCACTCGCTGCGAGCTTCAGCAGCAAAGTTCCATTCCAGGTTCTGTATGGAGACCTTTATTTCAAATACGGATATTCTTACTACAATGATGGGGAAAATGAGCAGTCCATCGATATGTATGAGAAATCCATAAAGAAGTATAGAAAGGCTGTGAACGACCGGACCTATAGTGGTTATGCTAATAACCAGATAAAGAGAGCCAAAGCCAGGATTGAAAACATCAGGCTTGAGGAAGAGGGGTTTTGATGAAGAGGTTCAGGATAGGAGAGAGAGGTGCAGGCTTTTTTGGTATCATTGTCATCGTAGCCATCGTGGGACTGATGATATTCGTGGCCTATAAGTTCATCCTCATCAAGATTCATTACATGTCCATACAGGAGATTGCGAAGCACAGAGCCCAATATGCCGTGAGTTATTCAGACAAGTCGATCAGGAGGGATATCCGCCGAAAGGCCTGGGAGTCTGGAATTCTGATAGAGGAGGAAGACATACAAATATGGAGAGACCCGGGCAACAAAATAACTATTAGGTTCCCATTTTCCGACAGCGTTAATCTGTATGTAAAGAAGTTCTATTATGACCACGAAATAGATGAGATGGCGCCGCTTCCGAGGTAAGTTCACATGTTAAGCAGAAATGTACTGGTGTTAAACCAGAACTATGAGCCTCTCAGCATAACAAAAGCAAAGAGAGCCGTAGTACTCATCTATCTTGGTAAGGCGGAGCTGGTGGAAAGATATGATGGAATTAAGGTGCGGTCCGTTTACTCCACTATCCCCCTCCCGAGTGTCGTTAGGCTTGTCTTCTTTGTGAGGGTTCACAGGAGAGCAATCACCGTTTCCAGAAAGAACATCATGAAGAGAGACGGCTACACCTGCCAGTATTGTGACATGTCAGAGGGCGCCATGACAACAGACCACGTCATTCCAAGAAGGCTTGGCGGCAAAGATACCTGGGAGAATCTCGTCTGTGCATGTACAAAGTGCAACAATCGCAAGGGTGACCGCTCACCTAATGAGGCGGGGCTCACCCTGATCAGGCATCCCAAGAAGCCGCACTTCTTCACTTTTATCAATTCACTTATCACAGTGCCTGATGTGAGATGGAAGAGATATCTCTTCCTCGATTCCTGATTTAGCCGCTATCAGGTTTCATTTACGAAAGTGCATCCCAAAAGGGAGGAGTTTGAATTGAAGACGCGTAGGTTTGCTCTCGTTATCTGTTTTCTTCTTGTTGCGGTTGTTTCGTTCGCCCAAGGAGATACACCCGAAACGTATCTGGTCAGGGTAGACATCGAAAAGTACGAAGACATAGGTTCACTTCTTAAGAATGGCATAAATGTCGTACAGAACCTGGGAAGCTTTGTACTCGCAAGAGTTGGGCTTTCCGAGATAGGCTTGCTGCACTCTTTTGGATTCTCAATAGATGTTCTGGACTCATACTGGGGATATTCGAATCACTACGTAGTTTCCACCCGAAGATGTGCTGAGCCATCGAAGTTTGGGGAAGTCGTTTACTGCGATGAGAATATTGCAGTAATAAGGAAGGGCATCTCCCTGCCATTTGAGCCACTGCCATTTGATATGAAAAGACTACGAGACTCACCTATAAGACTCAATAAGGCGCGGAGGCAGCATCATAGTCTAATGTCGAACCCAATGCCTGATCCACTGATACAGGGGATGGTAGACTCCGTCTCAGTGGATACGGTTGAAAACTACTTGAGGTCACTTCAGGGTGTAGGTACCAGGTACTCACCGGCTCCTGGGTGCAGTGTAGCAGCCGAATACATAAGGTCAAACATGGAGGCTGCAGGTCTCACAGCGGAACTTAAATCCTACGGGTTCTCTGCGATGGTTATGGGCGTTTGCTGCGTTGACGAGTCAGTCTCGTGGGTTGTTGACGAAGCAGGAGGTATCTACAAATCTGAGGATGGTGGACAAACCTGGCAGGAGAAATACAAACGTCAGCAGCGCATTTTGGGCATATTCTTCCTGGATTCGTTAAAGGGCTGGGCTGTGGGGGATGGTAGTCCTCTACATACAACGGATGGAGGAGATAGCTGGGTTGCACTTCCGAGCACAGGGGCTTTGGGTTTTTTCAGATGCGTTTTTCTGGACTCGTTGCGTGGGTGGGCCTCTGGCGCATCGCCCGATGCAACTCCTGCGGTGTATCGAACCACTGACGGTGGGAACTCATGGACATATTCTGGTCCATCTTTCCTCGGCGAATTTCTCGACATTTCATTTGTTGACACGCTTAAGGGTTGGGTCACCGGCTTCGATTACGATACCAATCGCGGTGTGGTGTACGCAACCACTGATGGCGGAGTAGGCTGGGCGGAGCAGTATGAAACCCCCGGAATTGCGCTCTATGGCCTGAGTTTCGTTGATTCTCTTAAAGGCTGGGCTTCAGGTTGGTATCGAAGTAATAGCAGTGCTGTCATGAGGGTGACAGCAGACGGCGGGCAGACCTGGAACTCGCAGACGGTCAGCGGTTGGGCGATTGGAGACGTCGATTTTGTCGACTCTCTGAATGGGTGGTGTGTGGGTTGGTCCACCTTGTTGCACACCGTTGACGGCGGAGTGAATTGGTCACCGCAGTTTCCGCCTGTTAGTATATTCTCCCTCTCGATTGACATGCTTGACACTCTTCATGGCGTCTATGGCGGTACCGACGGGTACGTACTCAACACCAGCAACTCAGGTAACAACTGGGATGCTTCCCAGACCGGAGGCAAATTCAACTGGTACAATGTTGAGGGAGTGCTGCCAGGATGCGACATACCCGATGAAATATACATAATCTGTGCTCATCACGACGACACTTCTGAGGATCCCATGTACAATGCTCCCGGAGCTGACGACAATGCGAGCGGAACCGCGGGAGTCCTGGAGGCCGCACGCATACTCTCAAACTATGAATTTCACAGGACGATAAAATTCGTGACATTCTCCGGCGAGGAGCAAGGCCTTCTGGGAAGTGAGGCATATGCGTCTGAGGCAGAAAGCCTCGGTCACAACATAATGGGCGTTTTGAACCTGGACATGATTGGGTATCTTGACGACTCCCTTCATGATCTCAATGTTTATTGCGACATGCCTTCACAGTGGATGGCAGATACTATTGTTCAGTTCAGTTCCGCTTACGTACCTGGTCTCATCCCCCACAAGATTGTGAATTCCGGCATGCGCGGATCTGACCACGCTTCTTTTTGGGATGCAGGCTATTCCGCGCTCCTACATATAGAAAGGGATGAGTCGCACTGGAATCCGTACTATCACTCGACCGGGGATACGGTGGGTACTCTGGACCTGCCGTACGTTACTGAGATGGTTCAGTTGGGGCTGGCCAGTATAGCGGAACTAGCATCCCCGTGCATCGTGGGAGTTGACGAAAGGGATATCGTCAGAGAATGGTCGAAGAGGCTCGCGCTGACCATCGCTGGCAATCCTTTCTCAGACAATGTGGCGTTCCGAGTCGTGAAACCTTTGCACCTTTCGGCCTCGCTGAAGATCTACGATTCAGCAGGCCGACTGCTCAAAGAGTTTGATCCCATCCAGAGTGAGAAGGAAACTGTGACCTGGGATGGCTCAACCGACAAAGGCAGTGTGGTTTCTTCAGGTGTGTACTTTGTGAAGCTGCAATCGGGGCCGCAAACAATCTTTGAGAAGGTGGTTTTCGTAAAGTGATCGAAGGATCGAATATATTAGCACGGGGCACCCTCCTGGGTGCCTTTGTAGTTCTTCTATTATTCTGCATGTCTGTACTTGCCTCGCGCGCCTCTGCCTTGAGTGAAAGCGAAAGGATTGGCATGGAATTCAGAGTGGGCTACTCCTACCAGACGCTTGAAGACGTTGGTTCAGGTCCTGGCTATGGAGTCAGGGTCCTGTTCGTATCCCCACACAAGTTCAGCGGGTATATTGGAGGCCAGATTTACACCTCGCACGGAGAGCCGCTTGGAGAGGTCCACGAGCCAGGGTGGTCCCTGATAGACGCAGAGTCTACCGTTTACATTATGCCAGCGGTCATTGGCGCGACGTATGTTGTACATTCAAACAGGAAAAACCTTTACTTCGGTGGTGGGCCGGCCTGGGTGACTATCCATGAGCGGACAAGAGCCAGGTTTGTCTCAGGTGATTGGGTCATGACAGAATGGACTAACAATGGTGCTTCAGGCCCTGGAGTTCACATATCACTCGGGGCAAGATACCTGTTCTCTTCCCGGTTCTCAGCTTTCCTGGAAATCGAAGGCCTTACCTCTTGGATAGACTATGGCCGTGAGAAGAAGATGAATCCCAGGTCGGTCACACTTTTTACAGGGATACGGTTCTAGGATTTCCAGGCCATCACACTCAGATTGCTTGGTCGCCCTTAACGGGCTCCCCGCAATGACAACCTTTCTTCATACGCCTGATCTGAAAACTGTATGTCAAAAAGCAAACCTGTCATTGCGAGCGGCCAAAGGCCGCGAAGCAATCTCACACGTCACCGAACAAGCTCGGCCAGCGCCTGTCCGTTCCATATCACATTCAGATTGCTTCGTCGGTCCCCTCCTCGCAATG
>SOJN01000065.1 GCA_004376575.1 candidate division TA06 bacterium
GCTCACCAATACGCTAACATTGGAGGATCAGGACAGTCTCAGTTCGTTTCTGGACTCGGGCGGCAACCTCTTCTTGACGGGCCAGAATATCGGGCAGGACATTGGTGACAGCCTTTTCTATTCAAACTACCTTCATTCTGTTTTCAATTTGCCCACGACAAACGATCATACTATTGATGGACTTCCTGGCGATGAGATAGGGGATGGTCTCAGCATATTGACCGCAGGTAGCCCTGGTGCCGGGAACCAGATCTCTCAGGACATAATCTCGCCCGATTCTGTTGCCGATACCGTGCTTATGTACAGTCCCCTGGACTGCGCGGGTATCAAGTATGATAGCGGCACTTACAAAGTCGTCTACTTCGGGTTCGGATTCGAGGGCATTGCATCTAGGCCAGCACAGGGGTATGATTCCAACTGGTTTGTTTTGAAGAGAGTCCTGCGCTGGTTTGATGAATCAATCGTGGTTGTCGACGAGGATAACTCATGCTTCCATCCAGAAGGTAGGAGCAGGTTTTTACTCAGTGTCAGCCCGAACCCTTTCAGAAGAGACGCTGTCGTGACCTTTGAGGTTCCGGCCCTGGAAGCGCAAGAGGTGTCTCTGCGAGTCTATGACGTATCCGGCAGGCAGGTGAGTTCAGTCTGGACTCAAGCCAAAGGGAGAGGAAAATCAGGAGTCAATAGAATAGTCTGGAATGGCTCTGACGTCATGGGGGAGAGGCTCAAATCAGGTATCTATTTTCTAAAACTGGGCACGGGCAGCAAATCCATCGTGAGCAAGGTGGTAATTCTTAGATGAAGACGAAGTGGATAAAGAGCCCAAATTGCGATGAGAGGGAATGCGAATGCATTAGTATGATTGTAATACACTATACTGCTCTTTCTCTTTCAGAGACAATCAAGAGATTCAAGGACAAAAACTCAGAAGCTTCCGCGCATTATATAATAGACAGAGATGGCAGTATCACACAGATGGTTAAGGATGAAAAAAAGGCCTGGCACGCGGGAGAGAGCGAGTTCGAAGGCAAATCGCATGTGAATGGCTTCAGCATAGGTATTGAGCTGGTGAACTGGGGACCCCTTAGAAAGAAGGGAGGCAGGTTCTACACCTGGAAGAACGACTGGTCAGAGCCGTATGACGGAGAGACTCCGGTAATATCAAAAGATGGCTGCTGGCAGCCCTTCTCAGAAGAACAGTATGAGTCGCTTGTGCAACTGATGAAGACCTTGTTAAGGAGATACCCTTCTATTACCAGGGAGAGGATAAAGGGGCACTGCGACCTCTGCGTTCCCAGGGGAAGAAAGATAGACCCTGGAGACGCCTTTGACTGGGGGAAAGTCCTTGGGGCTGTTTTCACCTGATGAGACCGTTTTTCATTCCCACACCTGACCACAAACGCAGATGCCTGGTCGAACGGGAACTTTGACCTGGATGCTGGAACGCGCCTGACCGGCAATGCGACATATCTACGCTATATGTTGATAGGGGACCGCTACAGCGAATGTCTCGACTCATGCATCGTTTACGGAGACCTCAAGTGTGCGTCTTTGAAGATGGAGTCGTGGGGGTTCATATTCAGCAGAGATTCAATTCCAGAATGGGGGCTGGGACCTGCCAATAGAGATGTAACCCTCATGGATACGTATAAAAAAGACTATGAGGGCGGAGAGTGGACTGGAACGTACGACCTCGTCAAGAGTGTGGGGAGCATGGTGATAGATGGGTATGTAGAGCGAGAAACGAGGTCAATTCCTGGAGATACTCCCCCGGGTGGTTCCACCATTGTGGCGTTGGATTGGCCTGTGCCCGCTGCCGGTCGATCTGAAAAGTCGCTGCACAGGATCCATTGTAGAAGAACCAGGCTGTAGTCCATCCACACGATATCTCGCATACATGCCGGTCCACGACTATTGATCCGTTACGTTTCGTTTGTGCATGTGTAACGTGTCGTATCAAGTGCGTGGACTTATTCCTCACAGGCAACAGAATAATCCTTTTAGCTTTTTCTGCTTCCCTGCAGCCAAACGGCGCAACTGGGGCCTATTTCCTCTCTCAGAGTGTGTGGAATTTTGCCGCGAAACGTTGCCTTCTGCAAAGCCAGGCCCGGTGTTATTGCCATCTCCGGTGGCAGCAGGGTCCTAAGTCTTTAGTATTTAGTGAGTTACGTAACGAGAAAAAGGTGTGGCATATTTGGCACGGTTATTGCGGAAAAAGATGTGTGGAACACGTTGATGCCTGGCCTGTAGGTCGTCAACTGACAGATCTCTGACACACTTCTCTAGCCGAAGACTTGCAGGTGGGTTCAGGAGGTTAATGGAACAATGATACGCGAAAGCAATCTACTCGATTTCTCGGGACTGATTAGCAAAAGCCCGAAGATGGAGTCTATCTTCGATCTCATAGACAAGGTTGCGGCTACGGCATCGACCGTACTGATCATAGGTGAAACCGGCAGTGGTAAGGAATTGGTGGCAAGGTCGATTCACACAAAGAGCAACAGGATAGATGAGCCCTTCATCACAATAAACTGCGCTGCCCTATCTGAGACTCTTCTTGAGAGTGAGCTTTTTGGGCACGAACGTGGAGCTTTCACAGGCGCATTCTCAAGGAAACACGGTCTTTTTGAGGTGGCTCATGGTGGGACCATCTTTCTTGACGAGATTGTGGAGATGTCACCAATGGTTCAAACGAAACTTCTTAGGGTTCTTGAGACAAGAAGCTTCAGGAGGGTCGGTGGAACTGACACGATCAAGGTGGATGTGAGACTGCTTGTGGCCTCTCAGGAAGATCTGAGAGAAGCGGTTCTCAAAGGTACATTCAGAAACGATCTCTACTATCGGCTTTCTACCATTACTGTAATGATTCCGCCTTTGAGAGAGAGGAAAGGGGACATACCGTATCTCACCGACCATTTCCTGGACAAGCTAGCAGAGGCGCACGATAAGCCCCGGGCCACAGTCTCACAGGATGTCCTGGACATCTTTTCCACATACGGTTGGCCCGGAAATGTGAGAGAGCTGGAAAACGTGATGGAGCGGGCATTTGTCCTTTCAAGTAATGGCGTGCTTACTGTGGACGACCTTCCAGCAAAGTTTAGGACAATGGAAAGGGTGAGAACGGTGGACGGGCTTCCTTCACTCGAGGACGTCAAGAAGAAACATGTCCTCACCGTGCTCAAAACTGTCCGAGGGAACAAAACCAAGGCCGCTCGTATTCTCGGTGTGGACAGGAAGACCCTTTATAGAATGATGAGAAACTGGAAGATAGAACTGAATGTCGAATAGCGAGACATGAAAGGAGGAGGAATGAACAGCACAATACTGGCGGTCGTGTCGGACTACAACAGCCGGACACGACTCTACCATCTGGCCTCAGAACTCGACCTAAGCATTGATTTCTGCGAAACGATTGGAAATGCGATTGGAAGACTCAAATTCTACAACTACTCAGCAATCATTGTTGATTTTGATAGCGTGTCGATCAAACCTGACGAGGTGGTAGAGGGATTGAGGAAAGTGGCGCTGGGGATTCCGATACTGGCAATTGTTAATAGAACGCAGGCTCGGTCTGCGGATCAGTTTGAGATCAGCCAGATAATTGCCTTAATCACAAAGCCAATAGACGCCAAGACCTTTTCCGAGGCGATGCAAAAACTCGCTGTCGTGTCAACCGTTTAAACGCAGGGCCGGGGGGTGAAGAATCTCCCCCGGCCCGAGCAGTATCTGGATGAGCGTGATCAGGCAGATAAAGAACCTACCATAACAAGGTCCAGGAGCCCTTATAGAGGAATCACACTGACCTTCTCGCCAGTTGAGATCGGCCCTACTTCTTCGGGGAGATAGACCAGGCAATTGGCTTTTACCATGGAGGTAAGAATTCCTGAGCCCTGAGGACCCGTCACGTCCACCACGAGAGTGTCCTCCTCACGCCGCACCTTTCCCCTCTTGAACTCCGCCCTTCCTTTCTGCTTGTCTATTGGACAGGTGGCTGTTGCGCTCAGTTTTTCTTTGAAAAACTTCTTCTCGCCCCTCATTTTCATGAGAGCAGGTCTTGCGAACAGCTCGAAACAGACCATGCAGGATACCGGGTTCCCAGGCAAGCCAAAGATTGGTTTCCCATCGGCAGTGCCGAAAGCGAGAGGCTTGCCAGGTTTCATGTTCACCTTCCAGAATTCATACTTGCCAATGGATGATAGGACGTCCCTGACGAGGTCGTATTGACCCATGGATACTCCACCAGTTGTCATAAGCAGGTCGCTCTTCTGCAAAGCTTCTTTAAATGTATTTTCCATCTCCTCACGTTTGTCCGGAATAATGCCCAGCTCGAGAGGGGTACAGCCAGTCTCCATGATGAGTGCGCGCAGAGAGTATCTGTTGCTGTCCCTTATCTTGCCAGGCGAAAGTGGTTCATCAATTTCCACAAGCTCGTCTCCAGTGGTTGCCAGAGCCACGACAGGCCTTCTGACGACGCTGATATGGGCTAGCCCCAGAGATGCGAGTACTCCGATCTCTGGTGGTCTAAGCAGAGTCCCGGATTTCAAAACAACCTCGGATCGCCTTATGTCTTCACCCTTCCTTCTTATGTGTTTTCCCTTTGGAACCGGGATTCTGACAAAGATTTGGTTTTCTTTTGCTTCGACATCTTCTATCATTACCACGGAGTCGGTACCGTCAGGGATTTCAGCTCCGGTCATTATCTTTGAACATTCCCCCTTCTCAATTCCAAAGGAGAGTCTGTCGCCTGCTCTGACTGTCGCTTTTATAGTCAGGCGGACAGGGCTGGTGCTCCTGGCTTTGGCCGTATCTACCGAGCGCACGGCGTAGCCATCCATAGCCGAGTTGTCAAAGGGTGGAACGTCAGCAGGAGAAACAATGTCCTGAGCGAGGACACACCTGAGAGCATCGGCTATGTGGACAGTATGAGGCTCCATTCTGTTCACGGCCTGTAGGATCCAATTCTGCGCCTCTTGTACTGACAGCATTTAGTGCTTCCCCTTTCTTGCTCTTCTCAGGTTTGAGGAAACCGTCTCTTTCAAAGATGATGGGACGTCGTTTGAATTGAGAAAATCTCCTACTGCTCTTTGGGCCTCGGGATCTTCTATGGTCGCCAAAAAGCCGGCCGCCTCTACCTTTTCCTCAGAGTTTCCATTTGCCAGTTTGGAGATGAGTGATCTCAATCCGTCCCTTTCTCCCAGGGAGAACATTGCTTCAGAAGCGAGAGTACTTATTCTTGCGTCCTCGGATTGCATGGCCTTGGCGAAGACCGGACGGAGAGACGCGTCTTTGAGCTGCGCAAGAACTCTCAGCGCCTCGAATCTGACCCTGAAACTGTCACAGTTAGCATCAGATATGAACCTCTCTTTGGCCGAAGTGTCACCCATGGCCTCCAGAGCCTTGATGGCTGCTGCACGCACAGGTACGTACCAATCTGAGAGCGCGGATTTCAATAAGGCCAGGCTTTTCTTTTCTTTTCTCCTCTCAAGCTCACTCACGGCTGCAAGCCTCACGTTTGACGAGACAGCGTCAAGCGCATCCTCCAGCGACGGATGTGGTGGTTTCTCGCCAGAGGTAAACTTCCCGTGCCTGGAGTACTCTTTTTCCAGCACAGACATCACCTGTGCCGAACTGAATTCACTCAATTTCTTCTCGCGCTGTTCCATTTTCCGTTTATTGAATATACCATGACATCCATCCACTTACCACCAGAAATTATCTGCTGAGGAACCCTGCCCAACAACCAGGGATGGAACAAATCGACCGGATCCGAAAATCGAAAATAGAAGATCGAAAATGGGAATCGGAAATAGAACACAATTTCTCCCTCTCCTCTGTCCTCTCCCTCAAGGGAGAGGAAGGGACGGGTTGCATTTTCGATTTTCTGCGGGGAGGGGAAATGGTGGTGGGGAATTTCGGGTGCGGTGTGGAGGACGGGATGGGAATTTCGTAATTTCCGGTAATAGGTGGGGGCAGGGTTTCCCTGCCCAATAATTCTCAACGGCGTTGAGAGAAGACACGTGAAGTCGGGTTCACCCCGAAGGGGTGAAATACGGGTCTAGCCATTTTGCGTAAGTTCGTCTATCAGATGTCGCACTTCTTCTTCTGTGTTGTAGAAGTGGAAGGAAACTCGGATGGCGCCTTCTCTCTTGGAGAGGATGAAGTTCTTCTCTTTCAGTCTGTTGTAGAGTTTATCCACGTCTTTACAGGTGAAGGCAACAATGCTTGACCGCCTGGCATCGTCAGTAGAGCTCAAGATCTCGTAGCGGCTTGTCCCAAGATAATCGAGCAGCAACTGGCAGGAGAGACTTGAGGACCTCCAAATCTCATCTATGCCGATCTCAAGGATCAGCTTCAGAGATTCTCTAAGCGCATAGTAGTCTGCATAAGGGTACGTCCCCAGTTCAAACTTCCTCGCTCCTGGAAATGGGTCGAACCTTCTGGTCAGCAGGTTCTCGAAGTCGAAGCTGCTCATAACAGACAGCCAGGTGGTGAATGCTGGCTTCAGCCAGTCTTGAGTCTTCTCGCTTATGTAAGCGAAACCGGCCCCCTGAGGTCCCATCAGCCATTTACCTCCACCACAGGCGAGCACATCTATTTCATAATCCTTCACATCAAAGTCCATCACTCCGACAGATTGCATGCCGTCTACGACCAGTGTCACTTTCTTTCTCTTGCAGAGTTCTCCTATGGCCTTCAGATCAGGTCTGTAACCTCTTGAGTAGTCAACCATGCTCAGCGATACCGCCTTGGTCGTATCATCAATTGCCGCCTCTATTGTCTGAGGAGTGACGCAGCCTCTCTCCAGCTCCGCAAACTGTATCTGCACCCCTTTGGACTTGAGGTTTGCCCAGGGATAGTAGTTGGAGGGGAACTCATTAACAGCGAGAACTACGCTCTCTCCTTCTTTGAAATGAATGCCATGAGCAGCGAGATTGATACCCATGCCCGTATTGGGAAGTAATGCAATCTCAGACTGCGAGCAACCAAGAAGTTTTGCAAGGTCTCTTCTTGTTTCAGCCAGTACCTCAAAGGCTTCGTCGTCTATCTCTTCACCGCTCTTTACGCTCTTTTCGAGGAAGGCATACATGGCCTGGAGAGACCGCTTGGGCATGGGGGAGCGGCTGGCGTGATTGAAATAGATGCATGACTCTGTATGCGGAAATTCATTTCTATATTCGGAGAGACAGGATATTTTCCTCTTTTTTCCCATACTCCTACCTCTGACATTGGGTCTTCCTTTGGGCACGAGACATGTTCTGCCCGCTTCCTCGCATGTCAGAAGACCCTATGTCTTGTGATGCTATCACACTCGACTGCGCCATTCAATGGTAAAGCGGAAGCCCGGCCCACAAACGTTGAACTCTTGAACCTTTGAACCGGTGTGGTCAGGCGGGGAAGAGATCTTCTGTGTAAGCAAACAGGGAAAATATTCCCCCGGTGTGTATGAAGAGCACGCGGCTTTTTCTGGGAATCCTCCCATTTGATACTAGGTCCAGTAAGCCGTACATGGCTTTCCCGGTGTATACAGGGTCAAGGACTATCCCTTCAGTCCGGGCCACTCTGTTTATGAGTTCTATCACCTGGGGATAGGGTTTGGCATAGCCGTCTCCAACATAGCCTCCCACCACTTCTATCTCTTCCTTTTTGAACGAAAGTCCAAGACTGAGCTTGGAATTGGCTTCAAGGCAGATTCCATATATCTTTTCTATGAAATGCTGAGGAGTCTGGCAGACATTGACGGCCAGAAGTCTGGCCTTCAGGCCGAAGATTTTTTTTCCTATCAAAAGCCCTGCGTGGGTTCCTCCTGACCCGCAGGCGAAGACGATGAAATCAACAGTAATCCTGGCAGCATCCAACTGGTTCCTGATCTCCTCAGCGGCCCTCACATAGCCCATTGCACCCAGCCAGTTTGATGCTCCCTCAGGAATGACATACGGTTTTCTGCCCATGGAACGGAGCCTTTCCGCCTCACTAGACATGATGTGGTCAATTTCTATGTATTCTTCTTCAGATATTACATTAATCTGAGCTCCTAATAGTCTATCCAGCAAAAGGTTGCCTTCTACAGATGTGGTTTCCTTTCCTTTCAAGAAAAGGATGCACTGAAGACCATATCTGGCTGCCACTGAGGCGGTTGCTCTGGAGTGGTTCGACTGAATTCCTCCGCATGTGATCAGGGTATCTGCTTCCTGATTCAGGGCATCAGCCAGGACGAACTCCAGTTTCCTTATCTTGTTTCCTGAGTTGAGACAGCCGGTCAGGTCGTCCCGCTTCAGGAATAGTTCGACCTCTTTCAGCTCGGCCGCCAATCGTGGAAGCTTTTCAATTCTGGTAGGAAGAAGAGCAAGGGATATGGAGGGTGGGTAGTTCATTCTGCTCTCTTTCTTCGGTCAGCTGTTCCTTTCCACACAGTATGCGGTAAGGAGCCGGAGGCTCTCTTTGGTTTCTGAATCTGGTATGGCTTCAAGGCTCATTGCTGCTCTCCTTGAAAACTCCTCTGCCAACGCCATAGATTTCTGGATGCCATCGTATCTTTCAAGAGTTTCAACAAGCCATGTCGTGTCCATCTTCTCCCTTCCCTTGAACATTGATGAGGCCCTTCTCTTCTCTTTTTCATTCATCGATGGAAGGGCGACTGTGAGAGGGAGGGTCGCGTTTCTTTCTGCAAAATCCTTGTAGCAACTCTTTCCCGTAGTCCCTTTCTCACATCTTAGATCCAGGCAATCGTCCCTTATCTGATAGGCCAGTCCAAGCAAGAGGCCGTAAGCTGCAAGTGAGCAGCAGACCTCGGAGTCAGCACACCCCGAGACTGCTCCGATTGAACAACAGGCTGACGTTAGAGATGCTGTCTTTTTGCCCGCCATCTGTATGTAGTCGCCCAATCCAGATCTGAGGTCACCCCTTCTGGCCAGTTCGTGGGCCTCGCCAGAACACATCATTGAAGTCGCCGTAGATAGTTGCTGCCTTAGACCGTTTGAGTTGGGCATCAGTTCAAAGGCTTTTGAGTAGAGGTAGTTGCCCAGCACCAGGGCACCGCTATGCCCCAGTCTCCTACTGGCAGCCACACTTCCCCTTCTTGTCTCAGCATGGTCAACAAGGTCATCATGGAGTAATGCAGCAGAATGGACAAGTTCCACTGCCGCGGCAAGCCGAGAGACATCGGCTCTACCACTGCCCAATCTTGATGAAAGGATAAGGAGCGCTGGTCTCAACCTCTTTCCCTTTGGAGAGAGCGCATCGCTGAGGGCTTCAGCAAGGTCTGAATCGATCTGCCGGGCAATAACGGCAAGCATGGATTCGACTTTGTTCAGGTCATTCTCGATTGGCCTGTAAATGGATTCCAGCTCAGGCATATCTTCTCTTCAAAGAGAGCACCCTATCTTGTAAGACAGTTTGTCAAGCTTTATGGAAAGATCCACATTTTCTACCATGATGTTCTTTGGGACAGAAACTGTGGTTGGAGCGAAGTTGAGGATGGCTTTAATACCACACTCTATGAGTTGATCTGCGACCTGCTGTGCAGACGAAGCCGGCACGGTCAATATCCCTATATCGATTCCCTCCTTGACTGCCACTTCTCTGAGGTGATCCATAGGTCTTATGACTGTCGATGCCATCTTTTTCCCGATCTTGCGTTTGTCATTGTCGAACAGAGCCACAACGTGGAAACCCTCTATTCTGAGCCTGTTGTATCCGTGCAGGGCACTTCCGAGGTGCCCCACACCCACGAGCAGGACCTTCTTGTCCTTATCCTTGCCAAGAATTCTACTCAGTTGACGCATCAGGTCGGCAACCTCGTATCCCACACCTGGGCTGCCGAAAGACCCGAAGCAGGACAGGTCTCTTCTCACTTGAGCAGCAGAGTGGCCGGTGATTTTGCCGAGCTCCCGAGAAGACACATAGCCCCTCTGAGAGGGTCTCAAATTGGAGACTACTCGATAGTATTCAGCCAGCCTGACCACTCCCGGGTCACTTATCTTCACCTGCTGTTCACGTTTGTGCATTTTTTCACAATCTCGTTCAAAAGTTAAGCCCGGGCCTCAGGCCGGGTGCAACTCCTGTATATACTATACAGCGAGTCCGTGTCAACCATAAAATGCCAACACCGGAGACAGGACCTTTAATCTAAGATCTGAGATCGAAGATCGTGAGACCAGGGACAAGCTCTGCAATCTCAGATCGCAGATCTAGGATCTAAGATCGCGAAGGGGTCTTTCACACTTGGATTGCCACGTCGCGCTAACGCGCTCCCCGCAATGACACATTCTTTTGCTGTTATGGGGTTTACCGTTGCTCTGATTTTCGATCTTCCCTTCGGGTGCTCGCATTCTTCAATGTTGAACCATGTTGAACCGGGGATGGGCGTGTGGGAGGAGGGATTGAACGGGGAGTGGGGATGAAGAGGGGAGTGAGGGAGTAGTAGTGGGGAATTTCGGGTGCGGTGTGGACGACGGGATGGGAATTTCGTAATTTCCGGTGATAGGTAGGGGCAGGGTTTCCCTGCCCGATAATTCTCGACGGCGTTGAGAGAAGACGGAGCCTGCCCGTCGTAGCTAAGCAGAGCGAAGACGGGCGAAGTTCAGTCTTGACACTTCCTTTTGCCGGGCATATACTGAAATTGGCCACATTGCCTGCGAGATTTCAGGACGGGAGCCGTGCATGGTTGCTGCAGTGAAGAATACGTCCAAGAAGGTGTCAGTCAATGCGATCCTGTTCCTCGTGAATTCCCTGGTTCAAAACGAGAGCATGAGAAAGTTTATATTGAAGAATATTGAGCACAGGATGTACCTTGATCTGATAAAGGAAAATCCTTACGGGCGGCCCGCCAAGGTGCAGGAGGAGAAGTTCTGGATGGGTAGAGCACTTCTCCATAGGATTCACGTAGCTCTGAGCAAGGGACACATCTCTAAGGAAGCTTCCAATGCCTTGCTCAAGGTTTTTCTCGGTAATGTCTTCTTCGGAGGCTTCTATAGCAGGAAAAAGTTCGTTGAGGAACACGGATTCAGGCCACCGCTGTTTATTACCATAAGTCCGACCATACTATGCAACCTGAGGTGTGCCGGTTGCTACGCAGATGCCGGCGCAAGTAGAGCCACCATTCCTTTCCACATACTTGATAGAATAATCTCTGATGCGAAAGAATCGTGGGGGATGCACTTTTTTGTCATATCTGGTGGTGAGCCCTTCATTTACAAGAGCGAAGGGAAGACATTTCTGGATCTGGCTGAAAAACACACCGATTGCTATTTCATGTCGTATACCAATGGTACTCTCATAGACAATAGGATGGCTGAGAGGCTGGCCGGACTGGGAAACATCACTCCCGCAATCAGTGTTGAGGGCTTTGAAAAGGAGACCGATGAGAGAAGGGGCAAAGGGACCTACCAGAAGATAATAAGGGCCATGTCCAATCTGAGAACGGTTGGAGTTCCTTTTGGCATCTCTGTCACCATAACCAAGGACAATGTTGACCTGGCGATGAGCGATGAGTTCATAGACTTCTATTTTGAGGAGCAGGGAGCGGCTTACGGCTGGATATTCCACTACATGCCCATAGGTAGAGGCATAACCCTCTCGCGCATGGTGTCGCCAGAACAGAGGGTCGGGATGATAAGTAGGGAGTGGGAATTGATCAGGGATAGAAGGATTTTTCTGGCAGATTTCTGGACTAGCGGCACCTCCTCTGACGGCTGCATCTCCGCTGCGAGGGCCGGTGGCTATTTCCACATAAACTGGAATGGAGACGTTACTCCTTGCGTCTTCGCGCCATACACGCAGCACAACGTTGTTGATGTCTATGAAAGCGGAGGGAGTCTCGACGAGGTGATTCAATCGCCACTTTTCAAGGCGATAAGGAAATGGCAGGATGATTATGCGTATGAAAGGAAACCCTGGGAACACGGAAATCTTCTAACGCAGTGCCCCATAAGAGACCACCACAAGGAGTTCAGGAAGATAGTTGTCACAACAGGCGCAAAGCCGGCCGATGAAGCTGCGAGAGAGTGTCTTGAGGATGAGAGCTATATGAGAGGCATGGATGCGTATGACCAAAAGATGAGCAGGCTTACAGACCGGCGCTGGCAGAGAGAGTATCTGGATCCGGAACTGAGACCCTGATCGTATGCATCTCGCATGAAGATAATAGGGGGGAGATTAGACTTCCCCTTTTTGTCATTGGTGACAAAAAAACGAGTACATGTTAGGTTCACCAGCTTGGCATAAGGTAGTACAGGAGACTGGATGATTTGAGAGAGATAAGCAGACGGTCAATCATAACGGGCTTGAGAATATTTCTGGCCATCACCATAGTCGTGGGAATGGGTGTTCTTATCTTCAGTGTCAAGGGTCTAACGTTTGGTGACCTTATCAAGAGAGAGACATGGGTTGTATTGGCCAGGCCCGGGACGTGGGCAGAGGTTGGCAGAGACCTGGTGCGGGCTCTGCGGAGTATGAGAATAGGTTTTCTTGTGCTTGCCACAGCCTTTATGATGGGAAGGCTCTACATGGACATACTGAGGGTTCAAATACTGAGTAAGGCAGCAGGAAAGTGGATGCCTTTCCGCTCGAGTGCTGAGTTCAATGTGGGAGGGCTCTTCCTGGCCGCAGTCACACCTTTTCAGTCTGGAGGGGTTCCACTTCAGCTCTATATCTGCCGAAGGTTGGGGCTTTCCATAGGAGCGGGAGGTGCGGTAATAGTATTTAGAGGTGTGCTCAGCGCGATAGTCTTTGTTCTCGTACTCCCCATAATGATCCTCTTCTTCAAAGAGTTCCTTGTAGGTCCTGTGGTGCGGCCTCTGGGTAGATATTTGATTGTGCTCTATGCGGTGATGTTTTCTCTTCTCCTTTTGGCTCTTTTCAGGCCAGGTGGAATGAAACGACATCTTCTCATGTTTGACTCCTACCTCAGGATAAAACGGATTGTGAGGACCGATCGGTTTGAAAGGTTCTACATGAAACTCTTTGAACAGATCGAAGAGTTCAGAAAGAGCGCGAGAGACTACTTCGGTCGCAGGAAGGCGCTGCTTGGAGCCGCGTTTCTTCTCTCGTGTGGGGCAGTGGTCTTGAATGCTTCTATTGCTCCTGCGATTCTCTATGGACTGGGCCAGACACCTTCTGTCGCGGCTTCATTCATTCTGGCAGTTCTTCTTCTATACATACTTGCCTTTGTTCCTACCCCTGGCGCGAGCGGGTTTGCTGAGGTTGGAGCATATTCCTTGTTCTTCTTTTTGATTGAAAGGAACCTTTTGGGCGTTTTTGTCCTGCTGTGGAGGTTCTTCACTCTCTATTTGGGAGCTTTTCTGGGCGGCGTTCTTCTTTTGAGGATGCTGAGAGGAGGGGTTAGTGTCGGCTCAGTCTTCTCGCAATCATCGCAGACCAGAGGCTAAGTACTGCTATGAAGAAGCCAAATACGAGATTGTTCAGCTTTGCGCCGCCGCCAATAACAAATGCTGACAGCATAAACCATACCCCTATATAGAACACAATCCATATCTGCCACATGGTCCTATTCCTCGTATCGGGGAAGAGGGTGGAAGTATTTTCCACCCTCTCCGTTTTTCATATAGCCGCCAGGATGGTTTACATGAAATGATAATTCACGCCGACCAGAATGTAGAGTGCGTTCGTGTTTGGCGTACTTTCTACAGGATCAGTTTCTTCGATATCTTCCGAGGTCAATATATAATGGTCCCTTAGCTCCAGGAAAACCCCCAGTTGAGGAGTCGCCGAGAACTCTACCCCCCCGACACCACCGATGCCGAACTTAGTCGAGCTAACAGTCGTGTCATTATCTGCGACCGTGGTTTTTGTGCTGAGCATATGAATGCTTGGCCCGGCTCCGATGTAAGGCTTTATCGGGCTGCCTGGAATGTTTATGTTGTATATGATGTGCACGCCTATCGGGATGTCTGTATACTTCGTATCCACGTCATTCTCTGATTCCGAATGCATGAAGTAGTCCGCGAACAACTGTCCTGACAGCATTGGCATGAATGAGAGGTTCACATTGATTCCGAAGTCCATCCCGCCGTTGCTCAAGCTGTCTATCATATAGATGGCATAACCGCCATGGATACCTGCCCCAAGTCCAATCTGTGCCGAGGCTGCGGACGCAAGAACCATAATAGCTACGGCCGCCAAACCAAATCCAGCTAACCTACTCATTCGAAACCTCCCTCTTTGTTTGCTCGTATTCACTCAGGCACAAAAAAAATCACTACTACCCTTCACCACCCCCTTTCACCAAGTAGAGTTTCAATAAGTATACACCAATCATCCGCCGTGTCAAGCGAAAAATCCCGGGTGAGAAATCGCTTGACAGGGTACAGACAAGTTCATATGATGTGATTGAGAGAAGGAAAATTTTTTGAGTTGGTTTGTGAAATTTTTCACAAAGTAGGCCTGAAAAGAGCGAATCCTATTTTGCTTGACTTGCAGCTATCATCCGGGTAAATTGTACTGATTTAATCGATACTTAGCCAATTCTCAAGGGGGCTGATATGGCAGGGAAGCAAAAATCGACGGTAATAGATGTATCTGAGCTTGATCCCAACTTCAAACACGAGATCACTAAGGAACCGGGGGGCGAAAACCTCAAGGCTTGTTTTGCATGTGGAACATGCTCTGCCTCATGCCCTGTGCGCGAAATAGACGAGAGATACAATCCTAGAAAGATAATAAGGATGGCGATCCTGGGAATGAGAGACAGGGTACTCCAGAGCGACTTCATATGGCTCTGCTCCACATGTTACACGTGCGAGGAAAGGTGCCCTCAGAATGTGCGCGTGACCGACGTCATAAACGCCCTAAAGAACATTGCAGCCAAAGAAGGCTACATTCATCCTGCCTTCAGAACTCAGGCCGAGCTTATTGGAGGTTCCGGGAGGCTCTACGAGATGGAGGAATTTGACAACAAGAGGAGAGAAAAGATGGGCCTTCCCAAGCTCACCACATCCTTTGATGAGGTCAAGAAACTGTGTGAATCGGCTGGCTTGAAAGATATCATCCAAAAGAAGGAGTCATAGAATGAAATACGCTCTCTTTCTCGGATGCACCATTCCCGTTAGGGCACAGAACTACGAGATTTCCGCAAGAAGGGTAGCCAGAGAACTGGGGATTGAGTTTGAGGATCTGACTGACCTCGCCTGCTGCGCGTACCCTATGAGGTCCGCGAGCGAAAAGGTTGCCACTGTCCTTGCGGCAAGGAATCTTGCGATTGCCGAGGAGAAGGGCCTGGAGCTGTGCACTCTGTGCAGTGCCTGCACTGCAACGCTTACGGAGATGAACGAGCATCTGAAGCAGGACGAGAAAGCACGGAAAGAGGTTAATGAGCATCTGAAGAAGATTGGTCGGGAATACAAGGGCACAGCAAAAGTGAGACACTTCGCCCGGATTCTCTACGAGGATATAGGTGTAGATAAGATAAAATCCAAGGTGAAGAAGGAGCTTTTGTCCTTGGCCCTTGCTCCACACTACGGGTGTCACTACATCAAACCCTCTGAGGTCTATGGCCACTTTGACTCGCCGGAAAATCCTCACACCCTTTCTGAACTGATTACCGCCACCGGTGCGAAACTGGCTCCCGACATACCAAACTCCTGCTGTGGAGGCGCAATACTCGGTGTAGAGGCAGATATAACCCTGACGATGGCCAAGACGAAACTGGACGCTGCGCAGTCAGCAAAGGCAGACGCGATTGTATCCATCTGTCCCTTCTGCAGCGTCATATTTGAAGACAATCAGAAGAAAGTTGCAGAAAAGTTTGAGAAAGAGTATGGGATACCCGTCCTCTTCTATCCTCAAATTCTTGGGCTTGCCCTAGGAATAGAAGAGAAAGAACTGGCATTCAGATTGAACAAGGTGAAGCCCAAAGACCTGCTTGCCAAGTTAGCCTCTGAGGCAGCTTAGGAACAGTGGCTGCACTTGAGGTTGAGATACTCAGGAAACTAACAGGCTGGCTGTGACGAAGAGCCCAGTAAATGATTTCTAATCCAGGCAAGATTTCCTCAATCATTGAAAGCTTTGGGGCAGCAGGCGGGTCTCTCATATCCATGCTCCAGGAGATCCAGGCTGAATACCACTATCTACCCAGAGATGCCCTGGTTCTTATCGCCGAGAGGACGGGCCTGCCGCTAAGCCAGGTCTTCAGTACAGCCACCTTCTACAACGCGTTCAGCCTGACCCCCAGGGGAAAGCATTTAATAAGTGTTTGCCTTGGAACTGCCTGCCATGTTCGGGGCGGACCAAAAATCACCGACAAGATCGGTAGAGAGCTGAATGTGGAGGCCGGGGCCACCACAGATGACCTGCAGTTCACCTTGGAGACAGTGAGGTGCGTAGGTTGTTGCGCCCTGGCGCCGGTCGTCAGGATTGACGAGGATACTCACGGTCACGTGACCCAGAAGAAAGTCCCTGCTATCTTGAAGAAGTATGCACGTGGAGACAAACAAGATGAGGATACAAAGCCTCAAGAATCTTGAGGGGATGAAGAAGAAGGGGCTCCGTTCCCTCTATCCAGATGAAACAAAGGTTATGGTGGGCATGGCTACCTGCGGACTGGCCACCGGTGCAAAAGAGGTCTTTGAAGCCCTTAAGAAAGAAGCAGAAAAACGAAAGCAAAAGATCCTCGTCACGAAGACTGGTTGTATAGGGTTTTGCTCGAGAGAACCCTTGGTGGATGTGGTGCAAAAGGAAAGGCCGAGGATAACCTATGGCGAGGTCGATGCGAAGAAAGTGCCAGGACTCCTTGACGACCTTTCTGAAGGAAAGGTAAGCAAAGAGTGGGTTGTTGGGAAGATGACCGAGGATGAATGTCTGGCAGAGGGTTCCAAGAGGCGGTATTTTGAGGGTGAGGAGCCGGAAGAAACGCGGGAGATCCCTTCATACGATGAGCTTAGCTTCTACAAGAAGCAGAAGAAGATTGCCACGAGAAACTGCGGCTTCATAGATCCAGAGAGCATTGAAGAGTACATTGCCCGAGGAGGATATTTCTCCCTGCACAAAGTGCTGACAGACATGGAACCCGAACAGGTGATTGGGGATATCAAGAAATCAGGTTTGAGAGGTAGAGGTGGGGCGGGTTTTCCCACAGGGCTCAAATGGGAAATCAGCAGAAAAAGCAGGAGTGGAACCAAGTACATTGTTTGCAACGCAGACGAGGGAGATCCTGGTGCATATATGGACAGGTCAATTCTCGAGGGAGACCCACATACTGTACTTGAAGGAATGATCATAGGCGCTTACGCAATCGGAGCGAGTGAAGGATACATATATTGTCGAACAGAGTACCCTTTGGCCATTGAAGAACTCAGTATAGCAATCAAGAAAGCAAGAGAGTATGGTTTGCTCGGGAAAAACATCATGGGCTCGGGGATGGACTTCGACATTAAGATCAGTGAAGGGGCAGGGGCCTTTGTCTGTGGGGAAGAGACAGCTTTGATGGCGTCCATAGAAGGAAAGACAGGCGAACCAAGGATGAGGCCACCGTTTCCTTCTGAGAGTGGGTTGTGGGGAAAACCCACGAATATTAACAACGTGGAGACCTGGGCAAATGTTCCGGTGATCATTGGCAGGGGCGGAGATTGGTACTCGAAGATTGGGACCAAAGAGAGTAAGGGAACAAAGGTCTTCTCCATTGTGGGAAAGATCAACAACACAGGCCTTGTGGAAGTACCGATGGGCATAACGCTCAAAGAACTGGTGGAGGATGTTGGGGGAGGGATACCCAACAACAGGGAGTTCAAGGCTGTTCAGACCGGCGGGCCATCAGGGGGCTGTATTCCAAAAAGCCTGCTTCAGCTACCAGTCGACTACGAGGAACTGGCCAAAGCTGGGTCCATCATGGGATCGGGCGGTTTGATTGTCATGGACGATGAAACGTGCATGGTGGATGTTGCCAAGTACTTCATAGGCTTCCTTGAGGATGAATCCTGTGGCAAATGCCTTTCATGTCGTGAAGGGACAGAGAGGATGAGAGAGATATTGGAGGATATCACCGAGGGGCGCGGTAAGGAGGGTGATATTGAATTACTGGAATCCCTTGCCGCTGTGGTGAAAGATGTTTCTCTCTGTGGACTTGGCTCAACGGCACCAAATCCGGTCCTTTCTACTATTCAATATTTCAGAGATGAATATGAAGCACATATCAAAGAGAAGAGATGTCCGGCAAGAGTCTGTCGGGCCCTGGTGCAGTACAGGATAGATCCAGAAGCATGTACGGGCTGCCGTGCGTGTCTGACGGTCTGCCCCGAAGGGGCAATAACCGGAGAGCGGAAGAAGGCCCATGTGCTGGACCGGAAAAAGTGCATCAAGTGCGGAGCCTGCGTCGAGGTGTGCAAGCCTGACGCAATCATCGTGGAGTAAGGTGATCGATGGCTGAACTGACCATAGACAACAAAAGGGTTCGTGTGGAAGAGGGTTCCACAGTTCTGGAGGCAGCCAGAAGCGCTGGAATCCACATTCCCACGTTCTGCTACTATGAAACGCTTTCGCCCTACGGTGCGTGCCGGCTCTGCACGGTCGAGGTCCACAGAAAAGGTGGTTCCTGGCTTGTTGCATCGTGTCTCTTGCGTGCGGAAGAGGGGATGGTCATCTCGACCAATACTCCCCGAGTCGTGGAAGCGAGAAAGATCCTGGCAGAGCTTCTGCTGGCCAGATGTCCCAATGTGAAGGAAGTCCAGAAACTGGCGAAAAGCTTTGGAGTGGGTAAGCCCAGGTTCAGATTGAAGGATGAACGATGCATTCTCTGTGGAAGATGTGTGCGCGCCTGTCGGGAGATAGTGAAGGTGGGAGCGATCAGTCTGGTCAACCGCGGCAAAGAGAGAGAAATGAAGTCGCCCTTCCACACCGCTTCAAGTACTTGTATCGGGTGCGGCACCTGCTTATACGTATGTCCCACAGATGCTGTGGACCTTGGGGAGATAAAGTTGAAGGAAACGGTACATAGCTGGGGGGTAGATTTCGAAACCAGGATGTGCCGGATCTGTGGAGAATATCACTTTGCTCCAGAGTATGGATTCGATTATGAGGAACTGAAGAGAGGGGACAGCTAAGAAGTGGAAGGAGATGTGAGAATAGGCACATTCATATGCGATTGTGGAGATGAAATCTCCACTCTACTCGATCTGAAAAAGCTTAAGAAGAAAGTGGAGGCCTTTCCAGGCGTAGCACTTGTCCGGCGTCTCCGCTATCCTTGCTCAAAGGATGGTCTGAGAGAGATTGGCGATGCAATTCAGGCCAAGAAAATAGATAGGGTGGTGGTGGCCGGATGCTCTCCCAGAATCTATGGTCCTGTCTTCAGATCTGCGTGCGAAAAAGCGGGATTGGATGGCTCCATGTTTGAGATGGTGAACATAAGAGACCAGTGTTGTCGAGTTCACCCGGGTTTGAGAAAAAAAGCTACCGAAAAGGCTGAACGCCTCGTAGGAATGGCGGTTGCCAAATCTGTTCAATCTGTGCCGAGGAAGAAGATTGAGGTGAAAGTCAGCCCTTCGGCTCTTGTTGTCGGTGGGGGGATTTCCGGAATGACTGCTGCTTTGAGCCTCGCCACCAGGGGGGTCAAGGTCAAACTTGTGGAAAGAGACAAGAAACTGGGTGGGATACTCAACCAGTTGCACAAGTTGAGTCCCAGCGGCGTGGATTCTGGAGAAGTTCTTAAATCGACGGGGCAGAAGGTTCGCGCGGACGAGAATATTCAGGTTTTCACTTCCGCTGAAGTGACCTCAGTATCAGGTGCGGCTGGTGATTACAGAGTACATGTTATCCAGAAAGGTAAGGAACTGGAGTTAGGTGCTGGCGCCATTGTGGTGGCCACCGGCGCTGATGTTTTGAAGCCGGAGGGCATGTATGACTACGACGGCAAAAGTGTGATAACCCAACTGGACCTCGAGGGGCTTCTCAAGGAAGGAAAGGTAAACGTCAAGAATGTCGTCATGGTACAGTGTGTGGGAGCGAGGCAGCCGGGAAGGGAATACTGTTCCAGAACATGCTGCATGACAGCCATCAAGAACTCCATCTTGCTTAAGGAGTGCTCCCCCAGCATTAAGGTTAGTCTCTTGTTCAGGGATCTTCAGACCTTTGGTCGTTTCCTTGAGAAAGAGATCCTCAAGGCAAGGGACATGGGTGTCAATTTCGTCAGGTATCAACCTCCCGATATTCCTCAGGTGAATGAGGGTTTGGTAAAGGTATCTGATCGATTGTCCGGAAAAGACGTCGAGATTCCGTACGATCTTCTAGTTCTGTCCACCCCGTTGATTCCTTCAAGTGGTGCTAAGGAACTGGCCGAGACGATCGGGGTAACTGCTGACAAAGATGGGTTCATTCCGGAAGAGCATGTGATGTTGAGACCTAACAGATTTGTCTCAGGCGCCGCATATCCTTGTGGTTGCGCCCATTGGCCCGCTACTGTATCAGAGAGCATCTACCAGGCATACCTTGCTGCTGCCAAGGCTGGTCAGTTTCTCCTGAAGGAGTCCATAACCGCAGATTGTGCAGTGCCAGGTGTGGTTGAGGAGAGGTGCCGTGCGTGCGGTTGGTGCGAGGAGGCATGCGAATTCGGGGCTATTGAAATGAGGGAGATTGAAGGTGGCCAACGCGTTGCTCGAATAAGCCCGGTCACGTGCAAAGGCTGTGACCTTTGCGTGGTCACGTGTCCATGTGGAGCGATCGTGCCCACAGACTACACGACCAAGCAGATAGGGGCCATGGTTGAAGCACTTGCTTAAGAGACGAAATTACGAAATTGCGAAAACAAAACCTGAGACATGAGATTACAGAAATAACACCGTGTGTGCGAAAATCGAAGTTGAGAACATAGAAACTGGGGGATGAAAAACACGAACATAAAAGAATCAGGTTTCTTGAGGATCTTGATGTCTACAGGCTGGCGAGGGAGTTCAGAAAGAGGATGTATGAATTGACAAGGAAGCTACCCAAGGAAGAGGAATACAACCTTGTTGGGCAGATGAAGAGGGCGGCGGTTTCATTAACCAACAACATTGCGGAAGGGTATGGAAGATACCGCTTCAAGGAGAACATCCAGTTCTGTCGACACTCTCGTGGTTCGCTTTTCGAATTGATCGATGATCTCAATCTTTACAGAGATGAGCCGTACATCAGTCTTGATGAATATCAAAGCTTTCGTAATGATGCATTCTGCTTGCTTAAGGTTCTTAACGCTTACATAGACAGCACCAAGAAACTGCAGGGGGAATGGTTCGGGACATGATTTAGGCGTTTGACAATTTCGTGTGTGTGGCGTGGGGGTAGGGAGGCAATTTCGTAATTTCGAGTCCCGGTGGTGGAGGTTTTATGGGGGTTGAGAGGAAAATTGGTTGGGAGCCGAGAATAGTTGCTTTTACATGCGACTGGGGCCCATGTTCGGCAGGTGAACTTGCAGGGGTTAAGGGAATTGAGTACCCTACGAACGTGAGCATAATAAGCTTGCCCTGCTCTTGCAGGCTCACCCCTGCGATACTACTCGGGGCTTTTCGAACTGGAGTTGATGGCGTGCTTTTTACGGGTTGCCAGATGGGCGATTGCCACTACGTCTCCGGCAACGAGGAAGCAAAGAAGGTTTATGAGACTACCTGTAGGCTTATGAAAGCTCTGGGGCTCGATCCAAAAAGGTTGAAGCAGGAGTGGGTATCTGCCGAGGAAGGGGAGAGGTTCGCCAGACTGATGGCCGAGTTCACGGAAGAAATCAGGAGCCTGGGTCACAACCCCATAAGGGTGGCAGGAGTAAGAGCCTAATGAACGTCGAACAGATAGTCAAGGATACAAAGACCCAACTCTGTTACGACTGCACAGTGTGTACTGGAAGTTGTCCTGTGGCCAGGACGAGGCCCCAATTTTCTCCCCGTCTCACTGTGAGGCGAACCATCTTGGGAAAAGAGAAAGCCGTCATCGCTGATCCAGAACTATGGTCGTGTCTTACGTGCGGGACCTGTTCCAGCAGATGTCCGCAGGAGGTTGATTTCATAGGCTTCATCAGGAGAATGAGAACTGAAGCCATAAAAAACGCAAACGAGGCGATTCCATCCCACGACGGCCTCATGCAGATTATGGCTGAGATACAATCGAGCGCCATCGCCCAGTCAAAACATTTCTGGGTGGAAGAAGGCTTGAGAACCAGGAAACAGGGTGCCGACCTGCTCTACGCCGGTTGCTTGCCTTTCTACGGGATAGTCTTTGAGGAGTATGGCCTCGATCTTCTGAAGATTCTGAATGATGCGGTAAAGGTGCTGAACATGATGGGCATAGAACCGGCCCTGAGTGAGGAGGAGAGATGTTGCGGCCACGACCAGTTCTGGAGGGGGGAATTCGGCAAGTTCAAGCGTCTGGGTGAATTGAATATCGAAGCATTCAAGAAGTGCGGAGCAGAAAGGGTCATATTTCTGTGCCCGGAAGGATATGAAATAGTGAAAAAGGAATACCCGAAGCACTTCGGCGAACTGCCGTTCAAACCAGTTCACATAACGGAAGTAATAGAAGAGAACTTGGATTCCTTTTCCTTCAAAGAGATGGAAAAGAAGATTACTTACCACGACTCGTGCAGAATGGGCAGGTTTCTTGGACTCTATGATACTCCCAGAAAGATAATATCTTCGATACCGAAGTTGGAGCTTGTGGAGATGGACAGGAACAGAGCCAATTCTGTTTGTTGCGGAACGTCAGGTTGGATCAACTGCTTCAACTGCTCCAAACAGATTCAGACTGAAAGGTTGAATCAGGCAAGGGGGACTGGCGCGGATCTGCTGGTGACCAGTTGCCCGAAGTGTCAGATACACTTCAGATGTGCAATGAGAGGTGGGTCACCTGAGATAGAGATGATGGACATTGTCTCTCTGGTCGCCTCTGCGCTCCAATAGGAGGATAGTTCTTGGTCAAAGAAGCTCTCATAGTTGGTGGTGGAGTAGCCGGGATACAGGCATCTCTTGACCTGGCTGGCATGGGGGTGAAGGTCCACATCGCCGAAAAGACTCCGAGTATCGGGGGAAAAATGGCACAGCTTGACAAGACCTTCCCTACCAACGACTGCTCCATATGAATACTCGCACCTAAGATGATAGATGCCGGTCGGCATCCAAACATCGAACTGCTCACTTTGAGCGAAGTGGTGGGCCTCGAAGGTGAGCCGGGCAGCTTTACTGCCACTGTTTTGAAACATCCACGGTATGTGGATGAGTCCAAATGCACGGCGTGCGGAGACTGTTGGGCCAAATGCCCGTACAAGGCTGATGACGCATTCGATCTTAGTCTGCGCAAGAGGAAAGCGGTATACATATATTTCCCACAGGGTGTTCCCGCCTGTGCAACCATAGATGCTGAAAGCTGCCAGTACTTCAAGACAGGCAAATGCAAGGTCTGTGAGAAAGTGTGTAAAAGGGAAGCGATAAGGTTCGATGATAAGGAAGAGAAGTTGAAGCTCAATGTAGGCGCGGTCATTGTGGCCACAGGCTTTGAACCGTACCCAGCAGAGAAGGTCTCCCAGTTTGGGTTTGGCAGGTATCCAAACGTGATAACCTCGATGCAGTTCGAGAGGATGTCCAATGCGAGCGGACCTACTGAGGGCAAGGTGATCAGGCCGTCAGACGGAAAGCATGCAAGAAAAATCGCCTTCATACAGTGTGTCGGCTCCAGGGACATGAGGCACAAGAAGTTCTGTTCAGCGGTGTGCTGCATGCATTCAACAAAAGAAGCAATGGTGGCGAGAGAGCATGATGCCGAGGTCGAATCCTTCATCTTCTATACGGACATGAGGGCAGCAGGAAAGGGGTTCCAGGAATACATAAATAGGGCTCGCGATGAGTACGGTGTGAGATACATAAGGGCGAGAGCAGGGGAAATAACCCAGGACGAGAAGAAGAATCCAGTTGTATGGTATGAAGACATTGAGGGCAGGCGCGTGGACTCGATAGCGGTCGATCTGGCTGTACTGGCCACGAGCCTTGTTCCCAGTAAGGGGACGGAGAAGCTGGCAGAAGCTCTGGGGATTGAGCTGGACCAGTATGGGTTCTTTGCCACAAGTCCATATTCGCCTGTGGAGAGCTCAAGACCCGGTGTCTTTGTGTGCGGATATGCAGAGGCACCACTCGATATACCGGAGTCTGTAGTTCAAGCTTCAGGAGCAGCAGGAAAAGCTGCTGAGATAATCTTTGGAAGTGAAGTGGTGGCTGGGGGTAAGAAGTAGGATTGAGAATCATGACTGAAGAGAAAGAAGATCTGAGGATAGGTGTTTTCGTTTGCCACTGCGGCTCAAACATAGCTGGGTTCCTTGATTGTGGTGCAGTAGCGGAGTACGCCGGGACTCTCCCTGACGTGGTGTTTGCAGATGAGAGCATGTACAGCTGCGCTGATACCGGGCTAAAGCAGATCGCCGCAGGGATAGAAAACAACAACCTGAACAGGGTGGTTGTTGCGGCGTGTACTCCTGTGACCCACGAGCCGCTCTTTCGGGCGACGTGCAAGGAGGCAGGCCTGAACCCATATCTTTTTGAGTTCGCTAACATCAGAGACCAGTGTTCGTGGGTCCATCAGAAGGATAAGGAAAGTGGGACAGAGAAGGCAAAGGACCTCGTGAGGATGGCGGTTGCCAGAGCGCGGATGCTGAGGCCGCTTGAGAAGATTGGGGTCGACGTGAAAAGGGCCGCCCTTGTCATCGGAGGTGGGGTGTCCGGAATAACTGCTGGAGTGGCGCTTGCCCGAATGGGATTCGATGTGAAGCTCGTGGAGAAACAGGATAAGCTGGGCGGTACGTTGAACTCCCTTAACAAGCTTTATCCGGACAACAGGCCGGCGTCCGAGGTCCTTGAGGATCTCGTCAAGGAAGTGAAAAAGTATCCCAACCTTGATGTTATGACAAGCGCGGAAATAAAGTCTGTTGATGGATTCATAGGCAACTATGAAATCATAGTACAATATCCCGAAGGTGAGAAGAAGTTCGATGCCGGAACAATAGTGGTGGCAACCGGTGCTTCTGTTCTGAATCCTTCAGGTATGTTTGGCTACGACGGGAAAAAGGTGATAACCCAGCTCGAGTTAGAGGGACGTTTGAAGAAGGACGACGTCAAGGCCGACAGAATTGTCATGATTCAATGCGCAGGGGCCAGAATACCGGAGAGAAGGTACTGTTCCAGAATTTGCTGTACTGAAGCCATAAAGAATGCAAGGTTGCTCAAAGAGACAAACCCGGATTCGAAAATCTACGTTCTCCATAGAGGAATACAGACATACGATGCGGAGTTCGAGGACTATTACAGAATGGCGCGCGGAGATCTCATCTACTTTGTGAGATATCCTGACGATATGCCCCCTGTGGTAGAAGATGGGAAGGTGAAAGTGAGAGATGTGATGATGGGTGAGGATCTCGAGGTGGACGCAGACCTTGTTGTTCTCTCCACACCGATGGTTCCCAGGGCAGACAGCGAACCACTGGCAAGGCTCTTGAAAGTTTCGCAGGATACGAATGGGTTTATGCTTGAGGCCCATGTGAAACTGAGGCCCGTGGACTTCGCAACCGACGGCATTTTCATGGCAGGATGCTGTCACTGGCCGGCCCACATAGGAGAGTGCGTGTCTCAAGCCCTTGGCGCAGCTTCGCATGCCTCGATACCACTCATATGTGGAAGAGTGAGTGTAGAGCCTGTAATCTCGGTTGTCAATCCTGACCTCTGTACGGGCTGTGGAACCTGCATAGAGAACTGTGCGTATGCTGCAATCAGAAAAGACGAAGAGACCCACAAGGCTGTCGTTACCGACGTTGTCTGCAAGGGGTGCGGCATATGCGCCACCAACTGCCCAGAGGGAGCAATAACGATAAACCATTATAGGCCTGACCAGATCATGGCCCAAATCCGGGGAGCATTCGGAGAAACGAGCTTGGAAAAACCATGAAACCACGAGATT
>SOJN01000066.1 GCA_004376575.1 candidate division TA06 bacterium
CACTGACACTACGTGTCGTCCACACCTTCCGACGCACAGACTGAAAATCCCATTTGAACCAATTCCCCAACTCAAACAGACGAAAGAACTTGCCCGAACCGCCTTATTTTTCAGGGCGCTTCAGCATTATGGCTGTTATGGTGATTATGCCCTTTTCGTTCTCTTTTGGTGAGAATTTGGCACAAATCTGGCACAGGCCTTTCAGGCATCGGAAATGTCAAGATGTCAGGCCGTAGACCCGAGGGCTTTTCGGACCAAGGGACGCTGTTTGACATCACAGTCACGAGAGCCTTATTGCTCAGAACTTTGGCTGGCGTAGCCACATGAATCTCAAGAGCTAAGGTCGAGAAGTCCCTCGCTACTGCCGATTTTCTCAACTATGGTCTCCGAGGTCTCCTCGGATTGGAGATATCTTTTGTACATTTCGAGCAAATCAACGGTTGTCATGAGACAGAACTTGTTGTTCCTACCCAACTCCATGGCCGATTTAGTGTAGGGGTCCTTTCTCTTGCTGGGCTCCATGTCCCTATAATGATTCACAATGAGAACTCCTTTCACATTGGGATTGACCTCGATCCTATTCAGCCACCAATCTAGAAGCTGGCGGACATCGTCAATATTCGCGTAGCCTTTAAGCCCTTTCACTTCTACAAGACCGTTAAGCTTCTCGTGTTCTATCTCTATGTCCTCCCGACCCCCGTCTTCTTTTTCCTCAGCATGAATACCCATCCTATTGAAGACTTCAGACACCCGCCGGGTCAATTCTCTCCCGCTGAGGTACAGCAGGTCCTTAGGCCTCGTAAGACCTATGAGCTTGTCATGACTTTCTGCGAACGATTGCCTGATCGTACTAAGTTTGCGTAGAAGAGGTTTCTCCCCTGGCAAAGTCACTGAACATATCCAAAGAGGTGGCTGAGGAGTTTCCTCGGTCTCCTCCAAGTAGTTCGCTTTTATGCCGTCCAGTAGTTCACGAAGCAAAGAGGAAGACACATCTGCAGCGCGTGGCAGCGCAAGGATTCTTCCATCATCGATCTTTGCAAGAGCGCAAACGCATTTCCTATTGGGAGAGAACGCTATTTCTTCGTAGCCTCTGAACTTGCCTGGCCGTGATACCGTGCCCGCAACAACCTTGGCCATTTCGGAGAACGAAAAGACCATTGCCTCGTTGGCAAGATATTTTCCCTTGTTCATCACCGCAGACCAGCGGAATTTGTGCTGGCTCTTTCGGACGATCTTACCTATCCAAGTACTGCCACAAGTCATGGCCTCTCCGGAATGGCTAGAGTCCACACTTATATACGAGTTTATGCAGCTCCCACTATCGCGTGAGACAAAAATGCAAAGATGGCCGCCGTCAGAGAGGAAGCGATGGAGAGCAAGGCCTAGCACAGATGGGGGCTTTACGGCATTCAGAAAAACGATGTTATAGTCGAATATGCTGAGAGAATCATCCCACCGCCATCTACGACCTCCGTCTGTCCGATAGGACTCAGTCTTGGGCCATGAGCGGAAATGCTCTCCAGCCAGCCTCTCTGGGAGTTTCTTAAACCCCACGAACAAGACTCTCATCGCTGCCAACTCCTCGCTGTGTCGCTCTGCCACCTAATATCTTCATGCAGCTGCGATGTCACAGAGAACGGAACGCTTCTAGGCCCCGTAGGCACCCAGTTACCACAATTACACCAAGTGCAGGTTATCACTCACCCAGAAGATTGTCAACTGACTGTGTTCATTTTTCATTTCTTCGGGGGCAGCGGGCCTCGCAAATTCATGGCTGTGCCCATCGTGGGAGGAGGCCTACTTGCTTGCTTCCACATATCCGGAAATGCGGGGATAAGCATATGACAAACCTGCCCTCAGGTTGACAGAGGGCAGGGCGACCCGGGCGCGAATCTCTGTCTCTCCCCCATCTCGACTCTTCCACCAATCCGTTGACTTCTGGTTGGCCGTGGCATAGAATTCTCTTTGGAAAGTGAAGATTCTGTCGTCTTTGAGGAGACAGATGTCAGGAAGTCAAGCCCGGCACGGATGCCTGCACAGGAGGGACTGGAAGCCATGAGCAGAGAGAAGAAGAAGAAAACCAAGAAGTCAACCGAAAATGGAGTCCGGCTATCGGGAGTCGCGGAAGAGGCAATCGACTTTGGGAAAGCCCTCAGTATCCTGCTGCCAGTGCCATTGAGTCTCGCTGCACAGATGATTCTATCGGCTTTAGGTATTCCGGTCAAAATGCGTCAGCAGCAGCTTCTGCAAGAAACAGCCGATGGTCTGCAGGAACTTCAGGCAAGATTTAACCAGGACCTGACTCCCGAGAAGCTCGCACAAGATCCAGCATTTGTTACTGCGTTCTTGCAGGTGCACCAGATAGCGATGCGAAATCATCAGAAAGAGAAACTTGAAGCTTTACGCAATGCGCTCCTAAATGTAGCGCTGAAGAACACACCCGATGAAAGTCTCCAACTTATCTTTCTGAACTTCATTGATACTTTTACTCCTTGGCACATGGAGATATTGAATTACCTCGACAACCCAAGCTCTTGGATGAAGCAGAGAGGTGTTCCAGTCCCAACGTGGGGGCAGGGTTCACTTAAAGGTCTTATCTCAATTGCAATGAAGGACCTTCAACGCCCGCCCGGGCTGGATGACTTTGTTCTTCAGGACCTGAAGACAAAAGGACTTATTCCGGAGGTCCTCTTGGGTGCCGCTATGTCAATGGAGGGTCTGCTTGGATCTTGGACGTCAGAAATGGGGAAAGACTTCATCAATTTCGTGACTTCACCACTTGATGACAGTGCAAAATAGGTTGAGACAGGACGTCCGGGTCCGGCAGCGGTACCGGTAATGTCAAGAGGTAGGAACCGAAGAACTGAAGCCTGGGGTAGGATCAAGGGATGGCGCTGAGGACTGAGCCTGGGCCTATCTGTTTCTCCCCGTTTCCTCTGAGAGTGCCACAATATCCCAACCATATCCGGACTCCATCCCCTGCCACATCAAACGGTACGTGCCCTGATCGAGCATACCGCTTTCCTGTCACCTTCAGTCAAAGGAGCTTTCCCACATTCGCGGGTGTTAGTCAAATTCTTTCGCAACAGTGATCGTGGCATCTATTGGTGATGATTTGGCGCAAATCTCGCACAGCTCCTTAAGGCATCGGAAATGCCAAAATGCCAAGCACCGTCCCCAGTCTTTTTAAACACGGAGTAGATCTTTTGTTAGCAATCATCCCGGGTCTAGGCCAAGGGAAAGTACTCAAAGGTGTAAGCTTCAGAGCTAGCCAGAAGCTCGGCGAGCACCGATTGGCTCAGCGGAAATTCTTTGAATTGGTCGTACGCCACATTCAGAACTGAGACGACCGCGACAATTACATCGGACACTTTCGCCCTGAGACCCCGAACGTATGTCACGACATCCTGGTGAACTAGAGTGTCACGGAATAGCGCTGGCACGAAACTCGAGTCTTTGGGGCGGCTTGCTTCAGCTGGTTTCATATGTTTTTCCAAGATATAGGGCCATTCGCGCGGGAGGAATGCATGAAAGCGACCAGCCCTATCGTGCAGGTACACGTAGCTGAACACGGCGTCACCCAGATGAGCCGCTTTGTTTCGGAACATTCGCATCAAGGGAAGCCAGTCACGTTCCGGTGAGTCCGGGTGTACGAGCGGCCGCAGCGTGTCGTACAACTGCATCAAGAAATCTTCCTGTGGGGTCAAAACGAGCCCACTCGTCGAAAGTGGTCGATCCAACCAAGCTTCGAGCTTCGAGAACTGAGCGCGGCCCAGGCGTAGGCTAGGAATAAGACCAGGCAGGAAGACCGCAATGAGGCCGGCAAGCGCGTCCAGCGCGCCCTGCAGTGACAGCAAAAGGTACTTGAAATGTCGTCGTGCCCACTCGTCGGCGTCTGGGTCCCACGGCTCACCGCGAATCTTTTTGCCGGGATCATATGTTTTGCTTTGAGCCTCGACGAACAGGCGGACCTGCTCATCTGCGTCCACGAGCGACTCTCCAAGACTCGTTAGAAGCATGCCGAAGTAACTGAACAGGATGTTATCCTCATCTGCAAGGAAGCGCGGAGCAGTACCGAACGAAAGGTAACTGGCCCGGGTGTACAAATCGAAGACGCACACTGGAATCGTCCCGGTGTCGCGCGCCTGCACCCAGCTTTCCTCCGGCTCGGTTCTCTTGACCGGGGCAGTTATCGCCAGATCGATGTTCAGACTGCAGTCTTCAAGTCGCATAGATCACGCTGGCTAGCATACAGCATTTTGAACCATCTAATCCAATATCCCGATAGATTCTTCCAGTCTATCTTGGCCCCACCTTATCATTGCACCACAATCGTCTTGTTCAAGAAGTATCTTTCCACATTCGCGGGCGGCTGTCAAATTCTTTCGCACCGGTTGTAGAAGCGGCTATTGGAGATGATTTGGTGCAAATCTCGCAGAACTCTTTCAGACATCAGGAATGTCAGAAACTCAAGCACCATCTCTAATCGGAGGAGCTGTCCAATGCATCTTCGAATTGCTGAACGTCGATTCCCCAAACATCGGCTCGGGATTCGAAGTACGACCAAAGAGAGTCGTAGCGACTAGCGAGCTTGGTGTTGCCAGCCGACCTCCATCTTTCCTGCTCGGACCTCACGAATCCATAGGCCTTGGGCAACAGCTCGTCAAGGATGGGTCGCACTCCATACTCCTTGAACTCCGATCCAAGGAAATCGAGCGCTGTCCGCCCGTCGCAGTCGGTGAAGAACATCCGTTCACACGATATGGCCAGTTTCCGCGCAACCTGCCCAAATGGAGTATTGGCCTTCTGATTGGCGACCACATGAAGGTAATGCTTGAGCTCATTGCCTACCACTATGCGGGGATAGCCAGCAAACTCCGATTCCAGATGGACCGCACGCACGACGGCTGGACCGTAGATCTCGCCATCTTCTAGTGGGATTGCCAGGCCTACATCGACACCACCCCGGATTGCTTTGCGTGCGCAAAGGCAGAGTACGTGCATACCGCACGCAGCGACCAGCGCCGCTGTTACCCCACTCATAGGCCTGCAGTTCTCGTGCCCATCATCAAGGAGACACACGGCAATAACTATGCAGTCAGAGAAGTAACGGTAGTCTACTTCGATCCTTCTAGCCTCGCGCATTGCTGTGCGTACAGGTTCATCCAGCTCAACCACGAGCGACGATTCGCTCTGCCAAGCATCTAGATAGCTCTGGTACCATTTTCGCAGGTGGGGCAGGAATCCCGCTGTATCGCGCAGAATGCTGATTACCTTCTCCTCATCCTGGCTTGAGGTTGGAAGCTCGCGCAAGTCCCGTAGGCGCTGTCGCTGGCCGAGGACGTCCGCGAAGAACACAAAGTAGTATGCCAGATTTATGTCGTCCTGCTGTGCCATAAACTCACCTAACGGCAGTTACACAAAAGAGCACTGGGGATGGCATTTGACTTTTTGACAGTTGAAGGTGTAACACTTGGTACCGCCATAGCCTCCCCTTAAGCCATCTTTCCACATCCGCTAAGGGTTGTCAAATTCTCTCGCAACAGTGATCGAGCCCAGGACCCGAAGGCTTATGATGATCGATTGCACGGCAGGTCAGAAATACCTGGGTGTGGCCAAGTCGAGCATCATGAGGGTGAGCAGCCTCCGAAGTATTCCCGCTAATGGAAAAACTGTGCGCCGTGATTTGCGCGTCGGCTACAGTGCAGTTCAGACATTCTTCGCATAATTTCCAATGATTTTGTATTCCATTTTGAGAAGACAGCGATGTTTGTTGACACGTTCTCGATCCTGCCAACCATGGCAGGTCAGGAAGCCCGAAGATTCGATTTCCCCACTGGCTACAAGTTTCGAGACTGCGCTCGATAGATTGAAGCCACCCGAGATACACTCAACGTAGGGGCATGTCATTTCAAAAAATGCTTTGCTGCCGGGCCCGTAGTTCTCCTGTCGTGGACTGGGATTTGATCCCCAGTCGGGTTCCTGAAAGGTCATCTCTATGACCAAGCTAGCCAACTGGGGGAATTTCTCCTTTAGGAGCGGGGCATGATCGTAAGCTTCCCAATATTGCTGCTTCTGCCGTTCATAGATATCGGGCTTCTTCTTTCTCATAAGCGAAAACCTCCTAAAGCCTACTTCACTGAAAACGATTCTTCCACATTCGCGGAGGGTTGTCAAATTCTTTTGCAACAGTGATCGAGCTTAACACCCGAGAACCATCAACGACCGATTGTAGCGCATATCAGAAGTGCAGAAGTACATACCTGTCACCAGCGGTTTCTCGAGCTAATGAGATTTCCTTCGCCCGGCACGCACAAACTCAACAATCTCGTCGCGTGTCAGACCAAGATCGATTCCTCGTACGTTTAGCGGTGAGTTCGGCGCAACTTCTGGGCGAAGTACAAAGACCTACCCATCCTTCCGCCGAATGCGAACCGAACCCTCACGCCGGGCCCTCTCCAACAGTGCAGCAAGTCGTTGGCGCGCTTCTGAATATGTGTAAACCTTCATTCATTCACCCCCAGGATAGGAACACCTGCCCCGGTTGCAGCTCGGATTAGGCTTTGGTCGAGAGGCCGAGCAGAGATGTCACTCTGAGTGCCCGATAGACCTGCCTTTTGCTTCCTCGATAGCTTTCTTCAATTCCGCCTCATCCACCGGACCAACCGAAACTGATTTGCCATTAACATAGATCCCACTACCACCCCAGCGTTCTATGTCTTCCTTGGTGTTTATCACCCGCTCCCGGATTATTGCGTCCGGTTCGAGTCTTTTCGCCATCTCTCCAACTTTTCGGTAGTTGTTGAGCATGAATGGACACGTAACAGAATACTGGATATCAATCTGGATCCCAGACGCAGGAACGTCACCCTTATATGGTGTCTCTGTGAACTCGACTCTTGCACCTTTCGAGATACTCTTGAGCATCAATGAATGCTCGGGAAAGACCTTTGATGTCTCAAAGCCTCTCTTGGTGAAGTAGTCGCAGGGCATCCAGTACTCTCCGTAGCAATCGACCGCTAAACCTTTTCCGCCTTTGGCTTTCACCTCTTCTGCTATTCTGTCCGTGAGTTCCTTGCCTATGCCGCGCTTTCTCCAATTCTTGTTTATGTCCATGCAGTGGAAGTAATAGAGATTCTCACCGACGACAGGGCTCAGGTGGTCCGAGGACGGGAGTAGAATCGACATACCCACTGGCTCGCCAGCGTCATCATAGACCGCATAGGCCAACCAGCCCTCTCTTAGTTTCTTCTTCATATGCGCAACGCACTCATCGACGTCCTTCTTAAACAATTCTCTACGCTCATCCAGGCAGCAATAGGCATCGGCAATATTATCTTCATTGAGCCTTTCTATCTTCATTTTACCCTCCTTTAGGTGCGCGGACAATTCTACCAGATTCCCCTCCCCTGTCCAGTCTATTTCAGACAGAAAGTGGGAGGTGGTTCTATCGCATCTAGATTGCTTCGAGCTGCCGGTGGCACCTCTCGCAATGACCCGTCTACGCCAGCCTACGTCCTCGTTGACTTCCCCACTTCGTCCTGCGTGGCTCCGTGGGACTTCGCGGCTGGCTGCGCTTTTGTTAGCTTCCCCACTTCGCCCTTCATGGCTTCCTGGGACCTTGCGACGGGCAGGCCCCGTGTATCTCGCTTCGCAAGAAACGGGGGGGCCGTGAAACGCCCCGGGCAGGCAGTTGAGAAGTGTTACCTATGTCTCCGTACACTTGTCACCCATGTCTTCGTACACTTGCTACCGCGCTTTGATGTTATCACCCTCTCCTTAATCTCCTTCGACTCTGCGCAGGACAAGCTTCTCCCATCAAGGGGACCCGTGAGAGGTGCTCCTATCACATCTAGATTGCCTCGAGACTGCTTACTTTCCTCCGCCGGCCATGCCGACGAAGGACTGAATATGCCTCGCTCCATCTTACGATGGATCGGACCTATTCAGCTCGCAATGACATTCTTTTGCTGCAGTAGTAGGAGTCCGGGAAAAGGAGATTCTTCGGCGCCCGTTGGGCGCCTCGAGAATGACAGGCTGGTTCTGTTACATGTGATAAGTGCATGAAGATTTGGGAGTTGGGGCTCGTTTGTTTGCGGCTTGACACAATATTTCCAGCGTGCTAATATCGCGCGTCGACGATTTTCGTTTTTCGTTTTTCGATTTTCGCGTTCCTAACATCGTATGATTTGTGCTTGTTCATTTTATTTTCGATTTCCTATTTTCGATTTTCGGTAGTTACAAGGGGCCGAGGTAGCTCAGTCGGTAGAGCACGGGACTGAAAATCCCATTTCAGCAGTTTCCCCAACTTCAGAGAAATAAAGAACTTGCCTGAACGGCCTTATTTTTCAAGCCGTTTCAGCATTATGGCTGTTATGGTGATTATGCCTACTTTGCCCTCTTTTGGTCTGAATTTGGCACAAATCTGGCACAACTAATCTAAGATCTGTGACCTAAGATCGCAG
>SOJN01000067.1 GCA_004376575.1 candidate division TA06 bacterium
AGAGATGGCTGTCAGGAGAAAAGCTCAATTTCTGTTCTTCATCTTGGCCTTGCTGATTGATGGTTCCTCAGTACTTCTGGCGTTTGCCCTAGCATTTTGGCTGAGATTCTATTCTGGCCTCGTACCAGTTAGGTATGGGATTCCTCCCTTTCTAACCTATTTCTATGGTTCTCTTTTCGTGGTAGCCATCTGGATGTTCGTTTTCTACATGCACAAACTGTATGACAGCGAGAGTGGGTATTCTTTCGTTGACGAAGTATGGGAAATCTTCAAGAGTTCGTTCGTGGGTTCATTTGTTGTGCTTGCACCGACATTCTTCCTGGTCGATTTTGAGTACTCCAGATTGACATTCATCATGGCGTGCCCGCTTTCTTTTGGGTGCATTATCATTGGGAGAACATTGCTGAGGGTTCTCACGAGGCGGGCTAAAGCCAGAGGATTTGGTGTCAAAAGAGTTGCCATCGTGGGCGGCGGGGAGATGGGGAAGTCGATCAGAGAAAGGATTGAAAAACATCCAACCATAGGCTACAGGCTCGTTGGTCAAATAATTGAAGAGAACGAGCGGATAGAGGGAGTGGAGTTGCTCGGCACCATTGATAACATAAGACAGGTTGTTGAGGAGTTCCAACTGGATACCCTCATCATGACATTTCCTCTTCGTCGACATCACAGAGTACTCAAGGTTCTTGAAGGTACGGAGGATTTGAAGGTTGAATTCCGGTTCGTGCCGGACATATATGAGCTGATGACCAGTGCAATAAGCCACTACGAACTCGACGGCATACCTCTTATCGGACTTAAGGAGTTCCCACTTGAAGGATGGAACAGGGTGATCAAGAGGCTGGAGGATATTGTAGGTTCACTCGTACTCCTGGCGATCTTCTCTCCGGTGATGATCATCTCAGCAATTGTGATAAAGCTAACCTCCAGAGGGCCTGTCTTCTTCAGGCAGGAGCGGATTGGAGAGGATGGAAGGACATTCAACATCATGAAGTTCAGGTCCATGAGAATCAATGCTGAACAGGAAACCGGTCCGGTCTTTGCCCGAGAGAACGATACAAGGCGGACAAGAATTGGGAGTATTCTGAGAAAGCTCAGTCTTGACGAGATTCCTCAACTGTTCAATGTGTTGAAAGGCGAAATGAGCCTGGTTGGACCAAGGCCGGAGAGACCGCACTTCGTGGACCAGTTCAAGCGTGAAATTCCAAGATACCTGGAAAGGCACAAAGTCAAGTCGGGCATAACAGGTTGGGCTCAGGTGAATGGCCTGAGAGGAAACACTTCGATACCGGACAGGATAAAGCATGACCTTTACTACATAGAGAACTGGTCTCTAGGGTTTGATCTGAAAATAATGATGCGTACGGTTATAGAGGTGGTCAAGTCCAAGGTGGCGTATTGAGAGGAGATCTGTGAAGGTTCTGGTCACCGGCGGAGCGGGATTCATAGGTTCTCATATCGTGGACAGGCTGCTCCACGATGGACACGACGTGTGGATTGTGGATGACCTGTCCACTGGCAAGAAGGAGAATATCAACAAGAAAGCGGAATTCATCAAGATGGATATCGCCGAACCAGGACTATGTGATGCACTTAGGGCTGCCAAACCCGAAATCGTATTTCATTGCGCTGCCCAGATAGATGTGAGGAAGTCAATTGACGACCCAATAGCGGATGCGAGAGCGAACATTATCGGTACAATAAACCTGCTTGAGGCTTGCAGAGTCTGGCAAAGCAAGAAGGTAATATACTCTTCTTCGGGTGGGACAATCTATGGTAATGTGGATAAACCAGCAACAGAAGACTTTCCGGTCCTCCCCCTTTCACCTTACGGTGTCGCCAAACTGGCCTGTGAACACTATCTGCGGTGCTACTCTGTATGGCATGGTTTGAAGTTCACAGTACTTAGATACGCAAACGTGTACGGACCAAGGCAAGATCCCCTCGGCGAAGCTGGTGTAGTTGCCATCTTCAGCAACAAGATGCTATCTGGAGAGACTCCAATCGTGTACGGCTTTGGAAAGATGATAAGAGACTATGTTTATGTGGGAGATATAGTAGAGGCAAATATGGCTGCGATAGAGAAAGGAGAAGGCGAAATACTGAACATTGGAACCAGGAGGCCGACATCTGTTAATGAGCTCTTCAATATCATAGCCGATGTTCTGTCCTTTCAGGAGAAACCTGTGATGAAATCTGCCAGGGACGGGGAACTGAAAAGTAACTTCCTCAGTTATGGCCGTGCAAAGGAAGTTTTGGGATGGGAGCCGAGAGTGAGCCTCGAAGAAGGCTTAAAGATGACCACAGATTGGTTCAAAGAAAGGTTTTCGTAATGATTAAGCTTGGAATCGTAGGTGCCGGGTATTGGGGTCCAAACCTTATAAGAAACTTCATGTCTATTGATGAGTGTGAGGTGAAGCTTATCTGTGATTCGGACCCCGAGCAGTTGACAAAAGTTGGGGAAGGAAAAGCTGAGGTGGAGCTCACGACTGACTCCAGTAAGGTTGTCAACTCCGACGCCGATGCTGTTGTGGTTGCCACTTCTGCTGAAACGCACTACGCGCTGGTGAAAGAGATCCTGGGCGCTGGCAAGGATGTATTTGTTGAGAAGCCGTTAACCCTATCTGTGTCTGAAGGTGAAGAGCTTGTTGAACTCGCGGACAGCCGGGATAGGATTCTCATGGTCGGTCATATACTCCTCTATCATCCGGCAGTCAAGATGCTGAAGAATTACATAACCGACGGCACGCTCGGCAAGGTTTACTACGTCTATTCTGCCAGACTCAATTTGGGCCGTGTGAGGAAGGATGAAAACGCACTGTGGGCATTTGCACCACACGATGTTTCCATCATACTTCATCTTCTTGAGTCTATGCCAGATTCCGTGCAGGCCAGTGGCGAATGCTATCTGAGGGATGGAATATTCGATGTTGTGTTCATGTCTATGCATTTTGCTGACAAATCAATGGCGCAGGTCCACGTATCGTGGCTGGACCCACACAAAACGAGAAAGATCACTGTTGTTGGATCGAAGAAAATGGCCGTATTCGATGACGTGCAGAGCATGGAAAAGATAAGGATCTACGACAAGGGTTTTGACTACACTCCAGCATACGCAAGCTATCCTGAGTCTTTGACCTTGAGGATTGGTGACATTCATATTCCCAAGATAGATGGGAGAGAGCCGCTCAGGCTGGAATGTGAGCATTTTCTTGAGTGTATCAAAACAAGAAAGAAACCTGTTTCTGACGGCGAAAATGGGCTTCGAGTTCTCCGTGTTCTGGAAGCTGCACAGAAATCCTTAGGCCAGAAAGGTAAACCGTTCAAGCCCTGATTCTGGATTTGGGGGGAGTGTGTGATGAATGATAAGGACAAGAATGATGTTTTCGTTCACGAGACTGCCTGTGTGGATGAAGGAGCAGAGATAGGAGATGGAACGAAGATATGGCATTTCACCCATGTGATGGGTGGGGCGAGGATAGGCAAGAACTGCCGGATTGGCCAGAACTGTTTCATCGCTCCCAGAGCCGTTCTGGGGGACGGCGTGAAACTCCAGAATAACGTCTCCGTCTATGATCTGGTTACTCTCGAGGATGATGTATTCGTGGGGCCATCGGCTGTCTTTACAAATGATGTAAACCCCCGAGCAGCCTACCCCAAAGGGGGCAAGTGGATCCCCACACTTGTGAAGCGAGGGACTTCGATCGGCGCAAACTCAACACTACTGTGTGGCATTACGCTGGGTAGCAACTGCTTCATTGGAGCCGGCGCTGTGGTCACCAGGGATGTTCCGGATTACGCTGTCGTTGTTGGTACTCCGGCATCTGTGGTAGGATGGATGTGCGAGTGCGGGCAAAGACTTGTATGGAGCGGAGAGGAAAAGAAGGTTACATGCCCAAAATGCAGTAGGGCTTTCAGTAAACACGACATGGTTGTGAAGGAGGAGTGATGAAAGTTCCATTGGTGAATCTGGCAAGACAGTATCAAAACATCAAGTCAGAGATAGATGAGGCAACTTCCAGAGTACTAGAAAGCGGTAGGTTCATTCTGGGGAAGGAAGTTGAGGATTTCGAGAACTCTCTTGCAGACTACATGGGGATGAAACACGCGATCTCAGTGGGCAGTGGCACAGATGCGCTTCTTCTTTCACTCAGAGCCATCGGTCTTGAGCCAGATGATGAGGTTATCCTCCCCACATTCACATTTGTTTCCCCTGCTGAAGTAGTTGCCCTGTTGGGGGCAAAGCCTGTATTCGTGGATGTGGAGAGAGACAGCTTCAATATTGATGTTTCGAAGATAGAATCTGCGGTTACGGCCAGGACTAAGGCGATAATGCCAGTTCATCTCTATGGTCAGAGTGCGGACGTGGATGAGATAAAAGAGATTGTCGGGAAGAGAGGCCTGCACATAGTAGAGGACAGCGCTCAATGTGTGGGCGCAACCTACAAGGGGTCCAAGGTGCCCTCCAGAGGCCACCTCGGGGCAGTCAGTTTCTTCCCCACCAAGAACTTGGGGTGCTTCGGAGATGGTGGGGCTGTACTCACCAACAGTGACGCATTCGCCAAAGAGTTGCGGGCGATACGGAGCCACGGGAGCATGAGAAAATATGAGCATACCAAGTTGGGTACCAACAGCAGGCTTGATGCGATTCAAGCGGCAATACTGGCGGTAAAATTAAAATATCTGGATGAATGGAACAACAGAAGAAGAGAAACAGCAAAAAGATACTCCGCGGAATTCTCTTCTTTTGTGGAAGTCCCCGTGATTCTGGAAGAAAGGGACCACATCTTCCATCAATATACTATCAAGTGCGAAGAGCGTGACAAGTTGATTGAACATTTTAAGAAAAAGGGTATCGCCTGTGCGGTCCACTACCCCAGGCCTCTCCACTTGCAGCCCGCGTATTCCTATCTCGGTTACAAGGAAGGCGATTTCCCCGTCAGCGAGGCGTTGAGCAAAGAGGTCCTATCACTTCCCGTATATCCTGAGTTGACTGAGGCTGAGATAGACGCTGTCGTCGATGGCGTCAAAAGCTACTTCAAATAGCGGCAAATCTCGAGTTTTGAATTGTATTGACATAAGAGAGGTGTGGTGGTAATATGCTGAATTCGCAAGATGTTTGTTCTAAAGGAGGTGATGCTGGGCTACTTGAAGCTTGCATTCATTCGAACGGAAGGTTCTTTTGGGAGGAGGTAGAGAGATGAGGAAAATTGTGGCAGCATTGGCTGCGGCGGGGTTATTGGTGTTCTTTCTAGGGTGCCAGATTCCTGGTGGTGAAAATCTTGTGAAGATTGCTGATATGGAGAAGAGTATTGCAGAGCTGAACGCGAAGGTGGATGCGCTGACCGAGAGCGTTGATGAGTTGGCAAGCAATTTCGATGAACTCTCAAAATCCTATGCGGAGCATTTGGAAAAACATCACAAAAAGACAACCTATAAGCCCCCACCGAAGAAAATACCGAGGAAAATCAAGTAGCAAGCAGGGAGGGAGAACATGATGAGAATTGCTGCGTTACTCGCGGTTGTTGGGTTGCTGGTCTTGATTGTTGGCTGCGGGGAAGAGGAGCCAACAGGTCCTGGTCCGACAGTTTCCGCACCCACAAATCTCACGATAACGGTAGTTCCGGCTGACTCGCTTTCTGTTCAGCTTTCCTGGACAGCACCCGTCGTAGCCGGTCCGGCAGATATCGATGGGTACATAGTCTCTTTCAAAGGAAATGTAGTTGACACAGTTACAACGACCACTTTCCAACACACGCCGACTTCTCTTGGCACATATTCGGTGAAGGCGTACAAGGGAGACGACGAAAGCAGCGCAATCGAAGCAAGCACTGCTCTCCATGAAGAAACTGGGGAAGGACCCATATACTGGATGCAGGATCCTGATCCGGGCCATCCAAGCTGTTTTGGCTGGGATAACACTGGCAATGGCTCAACGTATCCCTGGGACTCTCAATACATCGACAACATAGACCTAGTTCTTGATGCCGACGAAGACCTGAGGAGTCCGTCTGACACTTTCGGAGGTCTCTGGCACACCACTGGAATAGCTTACGATGGGGGCTGGACTTACGCTACTATGACTGTTGCCCCGCTATCTGGTTACTTCACCTTTCAGAACGTCGTTGACGGTGGTGTCTATGTGCTCTACCTGGAGACTGGAAACCATCTGAAACTGGAGATCACCAGCTACAATCCAGGCACACATAGCATCATCTTCAAGTTCGGATATCAGACAGTGGCTGGATTCAGAAGGCTTGGTTGAGCCCAGCACACAGGATTCTTGAAAGCCCTGCGCCGCATCTGGCGCGGGGCTTTTTCTTTGGCGCTACCACTAATCGTAGGGGCGGTTCGCCCTTCGGCAGGCTCAGGGCAAGCTCACTTACCGCCCCTACTGAATCCTGGGTACCAGTTGTCTTACATCTCATTCCGGCAATCTTCGATCTCAAATCTGCAATCTCAAATGTTAAGGGCACCGTCCCCAATGCACAGAAAAAGGATCTGGTTGTGTCAGATTGCTTCGCCACCCTCCGGTGGCTCGCAATGACATGTTTTGTTTTGGGTGGTGGAGGGATTGGGATTTCGTTCTTCGCAGTTCCCAGAGGGGAAGCAGATTCTTCGTCGCCCTCACGGGCTTCTCAGAATGACAGGTGTTATTTTGTCACTCTGAGCGCCAGCGAAGAGTCTGCTTGTGCCAGATTG
>SOJN01000068.1 GCA_004376575.1 candidate division TA06 bacterium
GTTGATGTTACGTTCAGCACAGGTTGGCAGGTTCCTCTTGTAGATGCCATGGATTACGGGATAACGATAACGACGCAGTTGGTGGGTGATGGTGTTCCTGCGAATGATACTCTTGTGGACACCATGTCGAGTATGTGCCTGTGGATAGAGGATGTTGCGCCGGTTCTCATAGTCTGGCCAGAGGACACCGTGTATTGCAGCTCATCAGGTGACCCCACGGCGAAAGTCACGAATCTAGGGCAGATTTCGGCGACCTTTGATGTTGTTTTCAGCATTGACACGAGTGGTGTCAACTTATACGAGGACACTGTGAATGTCGTTGACCTTGCTCCTGCTGAGACCACCGATGCTGTCTTCGGCTCCTGGACTGTTCCAGACGTAGACGGGATAAACTACGATCTTACTGTCTGGACCATGCTCCCTGGCGATGTTGACATGTCCAATGACACTCTGGGCGGGGCCTCCTGGGGTATGTGTCTTCCGTGGGAGGACGTGTATCCTTCGTGGGTAGTCTGGCCTGGTGATACGGTTCTCTGCGATTCTTCAGATACTGTTAGAGTCAAGGTCGTTAATGCGGGTGGTCTGGACGCGAGTTTTGATGTGGTGATTCAGATTGATACCAATATGACTGTAATATGGAGCGATACGGCAACTGTAACCAATCTTCTGCCTGGAGACTCTGCGGATGCAGTCTTTGATGAGTGGACGGTGCCGGATCTTGACAGCACGACATATGGAATCACGAGCTGGACTCTGCTGGCTAGTGATTCTCTTCCGGCCAACGACACTCTGGTTACGTCCACTTTCGGCTACTGTTTCAGGGTTCATGATGTTGGCATCCTGGGCAGGGTAGCTCCGCCGGATACGGTCTTGTGTGAACAAATATACTCAGTCATGGTTGATGTCATGAACTACGGTGACTTTTTGGAAGACTTTGATGTGATATGCACAATAGAAGATACCGGCGGAATCACAATCCATCAAGACACTATGATCGTATTAGGTCTTGACCCGGACAGTTCAAGAACCGCTACCTTTGCCAGTAGCTGGACTGTCCCCAATGTTGACAGCACACATTACAGTGTTACGTTTTACAGTGAGTTAGCCGGAGATTTTAACGCAACTAATGACACTGTCTCTGATAGCATCTTTGGTTACTGCGAGCTTGTTGTTGTGCGCGATGTGGGTCCAGTAATTATTCTTAACCCTCCAGACACGGTATTTTGCGACAGCACAGTGGTGGTGAGTGCCTGGGTAAAGAACTTTGGCACCGAGCAGGAGTTCTTCAATGTTGAGTGCATAATGGATACGACTCTGCCCGTCTATGCTGACACGCAGGCTGTGCTTGAATTGGATCCTGGGGATTCGGTCATAGTCAATTTCTTGAACTGGCCGGTCCCTGGTGCTGATAGCATCAACTACACCATGACCGTGACCACACTACTTGCCGCAGACACAATCTATTCCAATGATACTCTGGCCAAGCCTGTTTTTGGGTACTGTGCGCTAATTCATGACTGCGGCATTGACAGCATAGATGCTCCTCCAGATACAGTTGCCATCGATTCGACTTACACTCCAAGGGTTTCTGTGCACAACTGGGGTGATTATGCAGAGACGTTTGACATAATCTGCACCATAGACGGTTATGATGATACAGTGCAGGTTGTTGATCTGCTTCCCGGAGTGAGCACGGACATTCCCTTTGCTCCATGGTCTACCTCTATGCCCGGGTCCTACTTGATGAGCGTGGTCATCGAGCTGACAGATGACGGCAATGCTGAGAATGACACGGCGTCAAAGACGATAGAGGCAGTAACTGGTATTTATGACCAGTACGTGCTTCCAAGGGTGCCCTTGGAATCTGGTCTTCTACAGAATGCTCCCAATCCTCTCTCTGTCTACACGCATATTTACTATCAGGTGGCCGCATCTGGAGAAGCCAGTCTGAATGTATATGACCTTGTCGGCCGGTTAGTGAAGGTTCTTTTTGAAGGGTTTGTGGAACCTGGATACTATTCAGCACGCTGGGAAGGGGATGATGAGACGGGAAATCCTGTCCCGAGCGGCATATACATCTACAAGCTGAGAATAGGGAAGGAAGAAGCTTCCAAAAAACTGGTAGTTGTGCGATAGCTTACAAGGGTGAGCTTTAGCGAGGGCCGTCCATATGGGCGGTCTTTTGCTTTCTTGACATGGGATTTCATGAGTGGTATTTTCCATGAAGGATGCTTAGAGCTTTTCTTCTTCTTTTCCTGATTCTGGCCAACCTGTCCTGTTCCGGTTCTGGCGAGAAAGCCAGCGAAAAAACTCCTCCTGCTGGCCCGGACTATGGTTCCCTGAGGCGAACAATGGTCAATACCCAGATTATTGGAAGGGGTGTGACCGACTCTCTAGTTTTGGCCGCGATGGTGGAAGTTCCCCGGCATCTTTTCGTCCCTCCTGAATACAGGAGTTTTGCCTACATTGACCAGCCTCTTCCCATAGGAGAAGGACAGACCATCTCCCAGCCTTATATTGTCGCCTTAATGACAGAGTTGCTCAACATAAAGGGCGGGGAGAAGGTTCTCGAGATTGGAACGGGCTCAGGATATCAGGCTGCGGTGCTTTCAGAGATCGCTGATCATGTGTATTCAATAGAAATTCTTGAAAAACTCGCCACGAGCGCTAGCAGGAGATTGGACAGCCTTGGGTATAGGAATGTCCACGTCATGTGCGGTGACGGTTATAAAGGCTGGCCTGAGAAGGCACCTTTTGAAGCGATAATAGTCACTGCTGCTCCTGACCACATACCCAGACCCCTGAAGGAGCAATTAGAGGTCGGTGGCCGCTTGGTCATCCCTGTTGGCGAAGTCTATCAAGAACTGATGGTCATTACCAGAACGGCCAGAGGCTACGAGTCGAAATCTGTGATACCGGTGAGGTTCGTTCCCATGACAGGAGAAGCCCAGAAGAGGAAGCAGAATGAGTGAGACGCTCAATCTGAGATCGATCCCCAGCATGCCCTCAATATACATTAATTACATCCTCAACTTCGACAGGGTACGGGATTTATACAGGTGGGACTACAGGAATGTCGAGAGCGTAAATAAGGCTGCGCTCTCCTGCAGGTCTGGATTTGCCGACAAGACAGAGATTGGGCAGATTCTTTTGAAGCAAAACAGAAGATTCGGCTGTGACAGGAGCGTCGAAGATAACATCGAGAAACTGTGCGAGGGTGGATGTGCGGTTGTTACCGGCCAGCAGATTGGGCTTTTCTGTGGTCCGCTTTACACAGTGTACAAGGCTGCCACAGCAATCCGGCTGGCTGAGGAGTTGAACCGGGCAGGCCCGGACAGGCACGTACCCGTCTTCTGGATGGAGTGCGAAGACCATGATATCCTTGAGGCTGGACACATTCACATTCTTGGATCTAATCACAGGGTTCTGACCCTGACCGCTTACGAAAAGCCTGCAAGGCGGCCAACGGGCTCATACAGAGTGGATGAAAGAGTAGCAGAACTGATACGCCAGTTAGAAAACAACTCCCCGAAGTCTGAATATCTGGATAGTGTTCTCAAGCTGCTGAAAAACTCGTACAAGCCTGATCTCTTGCTTTCAGAAGGATTTGCCAGGTTCATGCAAGCATTGTTCAAGGGCAAGGGGCTGGTCGTGATAGATCCTACAGACCCTGAAGTGAAGGGAATGTCCTCAGACTTCTATTTGCGGGCAGTTCAGAAATGGGCTCAGATCAATGATGCGATTGTCGAGGCTTCTAGCAGGCTAAAGAAACTGGGTTACGAGCTGCAGATAGAAATCAAGAAGAAGAAACCACCCTTCTTTGTCATCAAGGATGGTCAAAGACTTCCACTCTCCTGGGAGGGCGATGGTTTTTCCCTCGGTGAGGACGGGATGAAACTCGGCCAGGCTGAAATCGAATCGATAGCCAGAGAGACCCCAGAACAACTGAGCCCCAATGTGTGTCTGAGGCCGTTACTGCAGGACTTCCTTCTTCTGACGAATGCATACATTGCGGGGCCAGGAGAGATATCCTATTTCGCGCAGATTGCCCCTGTCTATGACATACTTGATATGGATATGCCGGCCATAGTCCCCAGAGCTGAATTGACTCTGGTTCTGCCGGCAGTTGGAAGGACATTAAAGAAGCTTGGGGCGAAGGTGGATGATTTTTTGGTCAGTGAGAAGAAACTGACAGACGATTTTCTGGACAAGGCTGGTGCCCTTTCAGGCCTGAAAATCATCGATGATGCCAGAACAAAACTTGAGGAGTTGCTTAACCAGACGTGTGAGAAGCTTCTGGACCTTGAGCCTGAAATGGATCGTCCAATGGAAACCTGCCGTAAGAAAACCACATATCAACTCTCCAGACTCGAGGAAAAACTGAAAACACTATCGAGAAAGAAAAATGAGACGTTGCTGACGCAGATAGAGAATGCACAGAGCCATCTTCTCCCTATGGGCAGGCTCCAGGAGAGGGTTTTGAACATAACGTATTACCTGATCAGGTTCGGCCTTGATTTCCCTCAGAGAATTCTCTCAGAGATTGATCCCTTTGATTTCGGCCATAACATAGTTAGACTGTAGAAGGAGACGTGAGCCGGCAGCGATGTTTCGCGATGAGACATCCGTTCAGGAGGCTAGAAAGTTGAGAATCGGAATTAGTTGCTATCCTACTTACGGTGGGAGCGGAATTGTTGCGAGTGAGCTCGGCAAGGAGCTCTCAGACAGAGGACACCAGGTGCACTTCATCTGCTATGCGATGCCCATGAGGCTGCGCGGTGCCGGCTCTGGAACATTCTTCCACCAGGTCGAAATGGTCGCCTATCCGCTTTTCAGTTATCCTCCCTACTCTCTGGCTTTGGCTTCAAAGATGGCAGAGGTGGCGAAATATGAACGGCTGGAAGTACTCCATGTCCATTATGCCATCCCCCATGCCGTCAGCGCGTATTTGGCCAGGGAGTTGTGTGAAGAGCCCTGCCCCCGGGTGGTGACCACACTGCATGGGACAGATATCACTCTCATTGGCAGTGACAGTTCTTTTCTTCCTATTACGAAGTTCAGCATCGAGAAGAGTGATGGCGTGACCGCCGTATCTCAGTATCTCAAGAAAAAGACTGAAGAGACTATCGGTGTATCAACGCCGATTGAGGTGATATACAATTTCATCAATACCACAACCTTTTTCAGAAATTCTGACCCTCACATAGAAAGACCGGCGGGAAAAGTTGTCATTCACATCTCCAATTTCCGACCTGTCAAGAGAATTGATAATGTGGTGGATGTATTCGCTCGGATAAGACAGGAACTGAAAGCTGTGCTTCTGCTCGTGGGAGACGGCCCGGAGAGGTCAAAGGCAGAACAGATGAGTCTCAGCCTGGGGATTAGCGAGTCTGTACGATTCCTTGGGAGTAGATATTCTGTGCGGGATTTGCTGTCCATCTCCGATTTGATGCTCTTTCCGAGCGAAAATGAATCGTTCGGGTTGGCTGCACTTGAAGCCATGGCGTGTGAGGTGCCCGTGGTGGGGACAAACTCCGGTGGCCTACCTGAGGTGGTCGTAGACGGAGAGAATGGATATCTATCTGACATTGGAGACGTAGATTCTATGGCAGAGAATTCAATCGAGATACTGAAAGACGAAGAGAAGAGAAGGCATCTGGGGAAGAATGCAAGAGAAAGGGTTGTTCAGTCTTTCGACTCTAAGAATATTGTGCCTAGGTACGAGGAAATGTACAACAGAGTGCTAAATACATGAGGTCTGGGTTATACGTTGTTCAAGAGGTTTAACTGTAGTTCAACGTTGTTCAATGTTGAACCATGTTGAACATTTGAACCATATTGAGCCATGTTGGTTAGGTTGTTCAAGAGGTTCAAACGTTCAACGGTTGAAGGTTATAGGTGATAAGTTGTTCAAGGTTGTTCAACGAGTTCAAAGGCTTAAGTCTAAGGTGATGAGTTGTTCAAGAAGTTCAAGAGGTTCAAGGGTTCAAAAGTTGACGAGTAAAGAGAGACGGATAGAGGAAGTTGTTGCTGCATATGAGAGGCGGAGGAGACTGATACGTTCGAGGCTCGCGGAGTTCAGGGCTAAGTACACCTGGCCTCAGGAAGAACTATTTGCTGAGCTCTGTTTTTGCCTCTTCACGCCCCAGTCCAAGGCGGAGACCTGTGACTCTGCTGTTAAAGCTCTTAAAGCGTCGGACCTTCTTCTTAAGGGCAGTGAGAAGGCTGTTTCCTCAAAGATGCGAGGGGTCCGATTCAAGAACCAGAAGGCCAGATTTCTCATTGGAGCGAGATACAAGCTTCTGAGTGGTTCCAGAAAACTAGATGAGATCGTGTCTGGCTCTGAGAATAACAGCGACCTAAGAGAATGGTTTGTGAAGAATGTGAAGGGCCTGGGGTATAAAGAAGCGAGCCATTTTCTCCGGAATGTGGGCCTGGGCAAAGATCTGGCTATACTCGATAGGCATGTGCTTAAGAATCTCGTCTCATACGGAGTCATTGAAGAAATCCCCAGGTCGCTCACCAGGAAGAGATACTTGCAGATAGAAGAAAAGATGCTCGGTTTCTCACAGAAGGTTGGAATACCCATGGAAGAGCTTGACCTCGTATTCTGGTCTATGCAGACAGGGAGAGTGTTTAAGTAAGGGCTTAAGTGTATGGTGGGAAGTTGTTCAAGAAGTTCAAATGTTCAAGAGGTTCAAGGGCTGATAAAGGTTGTTCAAGAAGTTCAAGCGTTCAAATGTTCAAACGTACAAGGTTTAAGGGGTATGGTGGGAAGTTGTTCAAGAAGTTCAAATGTTCAAGGACAGGGTTTCAAGAAATGTGTTGACTGGGCTTCGTTTGGGGGATATGATAGAGCTGTCACCTTATGATGGCAGCTCTTGTTCCTTGAGAGAACACGGTTTACAGACATAGGACATTAGATGGCGGTACGCAATACCTAGCCTACGGCCATCAGTCTCCAAACACGTGCCAAGTTTTCAATTCCGCAACGGAGAAACAATAGTGTCATTGCGAGCCAAAAAGGTCCGGCTTTTCGAGAGAAAAGACGAGACATTTTTGGTCCTTCGTCGGCATGGCCGACGGAGGAGGGTAAGCAGTCCCGAAGCAATCTGGCACAAACAGATCCTTCGACTTCGTTCCTCGGCTGCTGCTCGGGACTTCGCTCAGGACGAAAAATACCTCACGCCCTCTCTGATGGCATGGGTCTTTTTTGTTTTCTATTTTCGGATTCTGTGTGGGGTACAATAACCTATTGCAATTCTCTTCTCATAACTGTATATTTCTTGTTGAAAGCCCCCGGCTTTTGGATGGGGGCTTTTTGGCGCATTAGCAGTGTCGGTTTAACCCATAGGAGGGTGTCAAGTGATCCGAAATCTGTCTGTCTATATCCTGTTGGCTGTGAGCATGGCTCTCTGCAGCTACGCTTCTGCCGTCGCCTTGAGCTTCTCAGTTTCGTTTGACAGGAGCGATCTGCGTTTTTCCAGGCTTGGCTCGTATGACATTGTGGAGTTGAAGGGATGCGACTTGTTGGCAGAGCCTGGACATCCGCTGCTTCCTCAGAAACTTCTCAGAGTGGCGATCCCTGGAGACTCACGAGTGAAGTCCTTGAGGGTCACTTCTGTTCAGGTAGAGGCCATAGAAGGGAAGTACTTCATCTTTCCGGCTCAGCCAGACGTTCCCATTTCAGCATCCGGAAGGCCGGAGTGGGTTGGGCCGGATGAGAAGATATATCAGTCCAGGAATTTGTTTCCAGAAGCAGTGATGGAAGCGGAGAGCCAGGGGAGTTTTTCAGGCCATTTGATTGCCGGTTTCACAGTACATCCGATTCGGTACAGGCCTGAGGAGAGGAAGCTTTTCCTGTGTACCAGAATTGAGTTTGAGGTCGAACTCGAGCATGCAAGGAGCGGGCTTCGAGTTAAGGTGCGGAGCCCGGCTTCGGAGAGGCTCATAAGTGATGCGGTCAAATCGCTGGTCATCAATGCTGAAGCGGTTAGAGACCGGGTGGCCCAGGGTTCGCACTCACTGGACATCCTGGAGGTCGAATATCTCATAATTACCAGCGCTTCTCATGCAGATAGGTTTCAGCAGGTTGCCGACTGGAAGACGAAGAAGGGGGTGCCTGCCAAGGTGGTCACCACTGAGTGGATATATGACAACTTCTCCGGGACAGACAATGCTGAGAAGGTAAGAAACTGCATCAGCGAGCATTATGCGAATAAGGGTCTCATCTGGGTTCTATTGGGAGGGGATGTGGATGTGGTTCCCTACAGGGGCTGCTATGGAAAGGTAGGCGGGAGCACGGACAACAACATGCCGTGCGATCTGTACTTTTCTGATTTGGATGGGGACTTCAACTTCGATGGGGATGGGATATATGGAGAGGTTCCCGATTCAGTTGATCTGTATCCCGACGTTTTTGTGGGGAGAGTTCCTGTTTCCTCTGCGGCTGAGTGCTCCATAGTGGTGCGAAAAACGCTCATTTACGAAGGCGTGCTCGATGGGACTCCGATACCTTCTGACTATCAATTGAAGATGCTCTACCTTGCTGAGTGGCTGGACGGCTCTACTGATGCTGGGCTGGGGAAAAACATCATTGACAATGCGTATGTACCACCCCGCTATGATCCAATATCAAAGCTGTATGAGAGTTCGGGCAATCTGAACAGGCAGGCTGCTGTGGACTCGATGAATACTGGCTACGCTATTGTCAATCATTCCGGTCACAGCAACTACGGGGTGATGTCGGTGGGGCCGAATAGTCTCAGAAGGGAGGACATGTACGGGTTGACGAATGATACCCGATTTACAGTCTTATACTCCATTGGCTGCATTGCGGCTGGCTTTGAGAATAACGATTGCATAGCCGAGAAATTTGTCCTTGCCCCAGGTGGTGGTGGATTCTTTGTGGGAAACAGCAGGTATGGTTGGTACAGCCCCGGTAACCCAGGGGGTGGTGCGAGCGAGAAGTACGATCAAATGTTCTTCAGCTGCCTCTATGATGGAACCAATGCCAGAATGGGGATGGCAGAAGCTGTCTCGAAGACCTACTATATAGCCTGGTCCCGTAATTACAATGCGTATCGGTGGATTCAGTTCTGTCTGAATCTTCTTGGGGAGCCCGAGAGCTTTGTATGGACTGATACTCCGGGAGAACTCTCTCCAATCTACGCTTCTGCCATTGGTGACAATGCCACTCAGTTCGATGTGGCAGTCAACTCAGATGGTGAACCTGTTGAGTCTGCCCTCGTGTGTTTGATGAAAGGCGATGAAGTCTATGTGCGCGATGTCACCGACAGCAACGGAAAGGTGACGTTTGTTCTTCCACCCATTACAGTAGGCACCATGTATGTGACTATTACGGCGCACAACCATTTGCCACATGAAGGTGAGACTGAGATTATGTGGGCTCCTGATGTGCCAGTGCTCCTTTCGCCACCTGATGGCGAGATTTCAGGTAACACCATGCCAGTAATGGCCTGGTCTTCTACTGCTGGTTCCGGTGGGAGCTACACCCTTGAGTACTCGAAGAGCGAGGATTTTTCTGCAGAGGTTGTTGTCATCTCCGGGTTAACAGATACGACCTATTGTGTACCTGATACAGCTTCTCTTTCAGATTCCATATACTTCTGGCATGTTGAAGCGTTCAGCTCTCATGAATTACCGAGTGGATACCAGGATATTGCGTGGCGGTTTACCGTGGACACGCGTCCTCCCGAGTTCAGCAATACCACCCAGTGGCCGGACACTATATTTCAAGGTCCATACTATGTGGAGACTACTATCAGGGATCTTTCAGGACTGATTGGTGCCTATCGCGCCTACAGGACAGATTTGGATACGGTCTGGAGATTCAAGGAGATGAAGGTGCTGGGTCCTCCGGGGGTCTACTATGAGCACATTCCTGACCAGCCGTACGGTGTGACAGTAGAATACTATGTCTATGCGGCAGATAGTTCAGATCCCATAAACACCGGGTGTGATCCATTGACAGCTCCTGACAGTGTCTACTCGTTCACAGTCCTTGACCCTGTGGGAGTGGATCTGACAAGACTCCTGGTCGCGCCTTCCGCACTCTTTCTCCGCGCAAGTCCGAATCCTGCGAGGTCCCATATGGAGCTTTACTATGGGCTGCCGGAGGAGTGTGATTTAAGAATAGAAATATATGATTCTGCAGGCAGACTGGTCACGATCCTCGCGAAAGGGATGTTCAGAGCTGGATCATATCGAGTCAGGTGGGATGGAAGGAGTAATGAGGGAGAGATGATGCCGAGTGGGCTTTATTATGCAAGGCTTTCTTCCGCGTCAAAAAGGATAGTTTCTAAGGTTGTGATCGTGCGGTAAGACGCTGACGGTTTTCAGACGTCAGTTGTAAGATGAAAGTAAGACAAGCTGTAGGCTGTACGCTATACGCTGTAGAAAGAGCAAGCTGTCAGCACCCAGCCGTAAGCTCTCAGTCAGACATTGCTGAGAGCTGTCTTACATTATGTGAGTCCTCGGTACCCCCGTGGAACGGCATAGGTGTTAAGTTAAGGTAGAGATCTGTTGCGATGTTTGG
>SOJN01000069.1 GCA_004376575.1 candidate division TA06 bacterium
CATGTGTTACCCATGTCCCGGCACACCTGTTACCTATGTCCCCGGTCTATACAGTGGACGCACTTATAACATGATATTCGGGGACAAGAATGAAGTACGCTCCTTTTCCGATATATGGGAGGGGGGAATGCCCGGCTATCTCGTGTGGTTGAACGCGAGGTTATATGAGATGAAGCGTCTACTAAAACTGCAAGGGACAATCTACGTGCACTTGGACTGGCACGCCGTGCACTACATCAAGGTCGAACTCGACAAGTTATTCGGGTATGGAGGGAAGAAGGGTCCTGGATTCAAGTGCGAGCTGGTCTACTACGATGACTGGGGAGGACGCGGCGAAGGTCTGTGGGCATCAAAACACTATAGTATACTTATGTATACGAAATCAGAAAAGTGGTTTTTCAACGCCGATGAGATAAGGGTACCCTACAAGACCCAGACAAAAGGACGCAAGAACCCCCTTGTTTCGAAGGAGAAGGTTCAGCGTGGGAAGGTTCCACACACAGTGTTGGGGGAGATCAAACTTCACGCGAATTCAAAGGAACGAATCGGTTACCCTACGCAGAAGCCAGAGGCATTACTGGAGAAGCTGATTAGGGCAAGCAGCGACGAAGGCGATGTGGTTGCAGACTTTTTTGTCGGTGGTGGGACCACTGCTGCGGTTGCCCAGAGGCTCAATCGTCGATGGGTTGTGTGTGATCAGAGCCGCATAGCAGTGGCCATAACGGCAGACAGAGTTCGAAAGGTTGTTGAGAGTGTCGGCAAGCTATTTGCAATCCCTGATTTCACTGTCGAGCATTGGGGTGTGTATGAAATCCCGGAACTCGAAAAAATGTCGGCAGAGAAATTCCGTAAATTTGTGGTGAAGGCTTACGGTGGTAGGCCGGAGGATATTCACCCCCTGATCCACGGGGCCCGACGAAATGTGCCAATATTTGTTGGTGAACCCAGCCAGCGCAGCCAAATCACTAAAGTGGATGTCGGACAATTTGCACAGGCGATATGGAGGGAGCGACATAGCAATTTCGGGACAATGCTTGCTTGGAACTTTTCGCTTGACGCCCGCAAGGCGGCCCAAATCCTTGCGGCTCGCGAGAACAAGCGTATAGACTTTGTGCGGCTTTCTCTTATTCGGTTCGAAGACGATGAATTTAGCCAACATGTACGCCACAAACACCCTGATTATGGGGATTTACTGAGTTTTGTTCAGCCGCCTGAGATACGTGTACACTACAAGAAAGTCGGAACTCGCAAATACCTTTTTGACGTATCAGAATCAGTGAGTTTGAACAGAGACGGGGAGATTGCAAACGTTCAATGGGATTTCGATTTCAAGACCCGGTTCACTACCACACAGGGGTACTCATTTCTGAGGGAAAAGAAAACTGGGAGACCGCAGCTGGTTGTGGAGTATCAATTCCCAGAAACGGGGAAGTTTAGTGTTGCCTGCTCCGTACAAGACAATCAGGGGGGCGAAAGAACGAAGATCTTCACTATCAAGGTGGAGAGATAGGTGCACAACTACTTCCTTAGATACGAACAAGATTTTGACGAGTGGAGAACTGCTGGCTTTCCTGAAGTCTCGCCTCTTACGCACGATTTCATTGAGCACATTCTAAGGCCCGACCAGAAAAGGAGACTCTGGAAACACCAAGAAGAGGCCTTGTTACGAACCATCTATGCCTACGAACTACTTGAAGTAAAGAACGCACTGCTCAATATCGTTACAGGTGGGGGCAAGACGGCCATTATTGCTGCAGTTATGGCCTGGTTGAAGACTTCTCATAACGTGCACAAGTTCCTTGTGCTCTGCTCCAATACAATCGTACGCGACCGCTTGGAAGATGACCTGAGAAACGCGAAGGTATTTCGTGATTTCGGATTCCTTCCGCCAGGCTATGAGCACTGCACAAACGAGTTGGGGCTGCACATTCTCGAGCCGGGATCTACTCCGCAGGGAATCCTAGAGAACGGGATTGTCCTCGGTAACATCCATCAGCTGTACCGGTCTAACATCAGTGGTAGACGCAATCTCGCTTACATAATGAACTATGTCGATGAGATCGCGATTTTTAATGACGAGGCTCACAATACCCCGGCTCCCGAATATGATAATGTGCTCTTCGCGCTTTCTAGTAAGTGCAAATTCCGGCTTGACACAACCGCAACACCGGACCGTGCTGACGGGAAGGCGCCAGACAGCCGTATGATCTGCGAATACGTGATAGAAGACGCACAGGCCGAGGTCCCGCCTATCATCAAGAACGTTGTAGTGTATCAGCCAGAGATTGGATTAGTTCAACTGACCTACACCAACCCAGAAACAGGCGAACGGCGCACTGTGGACGAAATGGATGAGGAGTTCGAAAAAATAGAGAAGGGGCTGACGGCTACGCAATGGGTTACAGATCCCGATCCGATGCGGAAGCAAATTCAGATTGCCATCAACCGCTTGCAGGAACAAAAGCGTCGCGCAAAGTCCATTGGACGGGGACAATACGACCCATTACTCTTTGTAGTAGCTATCTGCATAAAGGACGCAGAGCAGGCTGCGGATATGTTGAATAGGGAGTTTGGCGTCAAAACGCTGTTGGTAACCGAAAGCTCAGACGAGGCAGACCGTCAGGCTGCAAGAGGGCTGGGTAAGAAGGAAAGCCCATATGATGCTGTAGTCAGCGTTTTGATGTTGCGTGAAGGCTGGGACGTTCCCGAGGTCGGGGTTATCCTGCTTCTGAGGAAATTCTCATCGCCAGTTTATGGACAGCAGGTGATCGGACGCGGCTTACGTCTCAATGTCCGGAACGAAGACCTTCAGGAAATATGCGCTGTCGTAGACCACAAGAAGCTTCAGCACGATTGGCTCTGGGACATTGTGGGGGCCAAAGTGAGAGACAATGTAGGGCAGGTGGAGCTCTTTGGTGATGAGGATTTGCCACCCAAGCGCAAGCAACAGGTTGTCGTCAACCCGGAATTCCTGATCGTCCTAGCAGAACCAGTGGAGGATGAAGAGGAGGGCGATTTCTCAGATGATTTGGCTGGTATCGAAGTAGAGATCGGCGATTTTCCAGACTGGCAAAGCATACTTAACGGTTTTGAATATGGCGCAGAAGTGGAGATTTCCAAGGTTGAAATAGATGCGGTAATTGGCAGACGTCTTTTTGGCGACGACTTCATAGAGATTCTGTCCGAGTCGGACCGGTCTCAGATAGAGGAAGAAGAGCAAGAAACATCAAAGGAGGAGTTGGCACGCACACTCAAGGGGATAGTCCGGGACATCTGCAGGGCCCTTCTAGCGAAAGAGGGCATAGGCTCCTTCGAGTTAGGATATCTGTATGGCGTAATGATGGACCACATCAAACAGAAGCTTCTGAACAATTGCAGTATTGGGTTAGCCTCGGAGGAGAGTCTGAGGCGCGCAATCCATCATCGCTATACGATTCTGCACAATGTTCTCAAGTTCAATGGTTTGGTGACAGGTATCGTCAAATACAGAAAGAGTGATGCAAATGCGTAGAAGTGGACGTGGGGATTTTGAGAACCCCCGAAAGAGCGCATATTCGGTTGAGCGCTACGACTCTCAGTGGGAACGTCAGTACATGATGAGATTAGAGAAGGACAAATCAGTGGCGAAATGGACGAAGTCCCACGGTATCGTAATACAATACGTAACGGAGGCAGGAAATGTCCGTGGCTACCATCCGGATTTCTTGGTTGAAAGAGTAGATGCAGCTAAGGAAATCCATGAGGTGAAAGGGGGACAATTTCTGAGAAACCCGGACACAATTCGAAAACACGAGGCTGCAAAGAACTGGTGCAAAAGGCGCGGGATGAGATTTGTGGTGATCACGAAGAAGTGATGAGCACCAGACCTGTACTACTGGGCGCATCAAACGCTATTGGTGAGCGGGGAATAAGTGAGGGGTAACACAAATGGGCTGGGAGAGTCGTAAGGGGACAAGCAGAAGGTACTATACTCGAAGCCGCCGTGTTGACGGGCGTGTAGTGCGAGAATATGTCGGTTCTGGCCCAATTGCAGAAGCTGCTGCAGCCTTGGATGCTGCACGCCGTTGTGAGCGGGCAGAGCAACGCCGAATACACAAAGAGGAATTGACGGGGGTGAAGGCTCTTGACGAAATGGTAGGAGAAGTCGCAAGGCTATCAGACAGGTTAGTAGAAGCAGAACTAACGAGAGCAGGTTATCACAAACACAAAGGCGAATGGAGGCGACGACGTCGTGGAAAAGCTGGCAATATACTTCGCTTCATATCCTCTCGGGCTTCTGGTGGCGGTTGTGATCATGTTCATGGTGACTATTAGCACGTAATCAGGCCCTGGTTGGTAAGGTATCTGGGAGGTCAGCTAGATGAAAGAAGGAATCAGAGTCACTTGGCGTGTCATACTTGGGATCGTGATGATTCCGGTAGT
>SOJN01000070.1 GCA_004376575.1 candidate division TA06 bacterium
CCAATTTTACAATTTTGGGGTGGAATCCCCGGAATCCTGTGAAAAGCAGATTCTTCCCCCCTTTGCCTAATCGGCTTCGGGGGACTTCGCCCGACTCAGAGGTATTCCCTTAGTCGGGCTTGCGTCTTGTACGGCTCTGAAGGACAGCTGGGCTCCTCCAGAATGACAGTAAGCGACAATGGGCGCGGAAATACCTCTCACACTTAGATTGCCGCGTCGCTAACGCTTTCCTTCGATACACTCCCTTCGACACTCTCAGGACAGGCTTCCTCCGTCGGCTTATGCCGACGAAGGATCAAAAATGCCTCGTCCTTTCTATGGAAAGGCCGGGCCTTTTTGACTCGCAATGACATTTTTTCTTTTGTGGTGGGCATTTTGGCTTTGGGGACGGTCACACTTCACAACTTAGAACATAGATCGTAGAACTTAGATCGAAAAACATGTGAAATGGAGACCCGGAGATTATACCTGTCACCCGGCCCAATCGCATCTCCCTTTATGCTACTGAGAATATTCCAGCACGAAGTCCAGCAATCCGAGCGGGCCAGCGCCATAGATTTTGTAGCCACGTGCCACCCTCCCCGGTGTACCCTGTTTGGGCACATAGACCTTCACAGGTACCCAGATCACCTGGCCGAGTAGTTCAAGGGACCAATCGGGAGGATCTTTGTGGCTGACAGAGAGAGCCGGAAGCTTTTCGCTAAAGGGATTCTGAAAACTCGAAGGCAATAGTGTGTCTATAGACTTATTAGCCTTTTCCATCCTCGGAAATCCCAGGGCGACAAGAACATCGCGGACCGTTTGGTGGCGTTCAACTGGATAAGCGCCCTCTGCCATCGTGGAGAAATCTTCAAGAGCAAGCTGTGTCCTATGCATGTTGGATCTGAGTTCTTTTTCTTTGAAACTGTCCTCTGCCAGCTTCTGAAGCTCGTCAGCAAAGGCCCTGGCCAGCGCCCTGCCAGCCTCTTCAGCGTCCGCCTTCTTGAGGCTCTCCCTTGCTAGTTTTGCCAGCTCCTCTACGAACGCCCGTGCCATAATCCTGCCGGTTTCCGCAGCCTTTTCCTCTTCCGTCATCTCTTGCGTGCAACCACAGAACGCAATCAGACAGGAGAACACCAGGACTGTAGTGGGAAACTGTCTCATCGCGCCTTCCTTGTGTTAGTGGTTCGCGTCCCTTTTCACTCGCGATCCATAGTACTTTGTTCACCTTCCACAATCAAGCACCATCTGATTTCAGGGGGTGGGGAGCTCGTGGAAATGATGTTGTTTGGAGACGCCGTCCCGGGCACACACAACTATCGTCCACCGAGGATATCAAGAAGTTCTTGAGCACAGTAGATTCGGCTGCGTTTGCGGCCGGATACTTCTTTGAGTATTCCCAGTTTGACAAGGCGCTCAACCGATGCTTTGGCCGTGGGCCAGGTTATCTTCAGGTAGTCACTTACTCCTGGCAAACTGACGAACGGATTCAAAAACAGCATGTCTAATAACTGGAAGGCTGATCGAGAAACTGACTCTGTCTGAAGTTGCTGACGGTATTTCTTCTGCAGATTCAAAATCTTATGTCCAGTTTCTTCAGCAACTCTTGACTGCTCGGCAACTCCGCGAATGAAATACCTTAGCCATCCGTCCCAGTTGCCATCTCGACTGACTTCGAATAGAAGGTCGTAATACTCATTTCTGTATCTTTCAAAGAAATCACTGAGGTAAAAGATCGGGTACTCAAGATAACCCTTTTCACAAAGGTAAAGAGTAATCAAAAGCCGCCCCACCCTCCCATTACCGTCGAGAAATGGATGGATTGCTTCAAATTGGTAGTGCATTAAAGCACACTTGATGAGAGGTACAATGGAATCATCACTGTGCAGAAACCCTTCCCACTGGGCGAGTGCTTCTGTCATTTCTGAGACGGGCGGCGGTACAAATGTCGCATCAGCAAGAGAGCATCCGGGAGGTCCAATCCAGTTCTGAGTGGTCCGGAATTCGCCGGGCCTCATCTTCTCTCCCCTGACATTCTCCATCAGTTTCAGATGAATCTCCTTGACTAATCTCAAACTGAGCGGCAATTCCTTCAGTCTGGAAAGCCCATGATTCATTGCCCTCACATAGTTCAGGACTTCCAAAGTGTCTGCATGTTTTGGTTTCTCTTTAGAGGCTTCGTAATAGAAAATGTCGGAAAGTGAAGCTTGAGTACCTTCGATTCTTGAGCTTTGGACTGCCTCCTTTCTCACGTAAGGAGCCACCAGCAAATTGGGATTTGGAACAAGTCTGCTTAAAGCCTTGAGTGCCCCGATCCCTCGGTCTGCCTCAGACAGGATTCCAATGAAATCTGCTGAGAACCTATCCAGACCCGATGGAGGTAAGGGATTAGGGACAAAGGCCCAGTGATCCTTCGAAGTCCTGATAAGCCGCCCTGTTGGACTCCTCTTGAGTCTTTCCACGTCCATTTGGCGACATTTTGCATTGTTATCAAAGGAATGTCAAGTATTTTTTGATAAGGGACGAACTTATGTAAGTTGCCTTAGATTAGATTCTTGCTTATCAAAATAAATCCCCATCTGTTTTGATAGCAGTGCGGGGAGTATGTTGGGGACGGTGCTTGACCCTCCGAATACTCGAAGGATTTTCAACTTGACATTTGACATTTTGTCCTCTTCTCAGATTGACAGCCCTTTCGATGTACTTGTGTTTTATGCGCTTACGCGTTCAGCTCAGGGACGGTGCTTGACATTTGACAAAAGTAGCGTCAGAAGCAGATTCTTCGTCGGCCTGACGGCCTCCTCCAGAATGACAATAAGCGACAATGGGTGTGGAAACCGCATTTCTAAATGCAAGTACGAGGTGGGGACTTAGTACTCTGCAATTTGTACTTCGTACTTCGATAGACCGGTTGACCGAAGTATTCGCTTCGCGCTGTGATCGGTGAAGATTATGATCAGTCCTTCGACGTCAGGTAGCCTCTCGATCAGTTCCATTCCTTTTTCTGGGCCGAGGACAAAGACTGCCGTGGCGATGGCATCTGCATCGCATGCCTCATCTGTTATGATGGTCACACTGCAGCAGCCTCTTGCCGGAAATCCAGTGGCAGGATCGAGTATGTGATGGTATCTCACTCCATCTTTTAGAAAATAGCGCTCATAGTCACCTGATGTCGCTATTGCTCTGTCCTCGACTTCAAACACGGTTACTAGAGAATCTAGCATCCTGGGATCTCTTAAGCCGATTCTCCAGAGACCACCGTCGGGCCTCCTACCGAAAACTCTTATATCCCCACCAGCGTCTATCAGTCCTCCGCTCGCGCCAAGGTTTTCCAAAACGGCAATGCCTCTATCCACAGCATATCCTTTTGCCACAGCCCCAAGGTCTATGGAGCCACCTTCAGTGGAAATTCTCACTGATGAGCCATCGACAGCTATGCTTCTATAATCTACAAAAGAAAGAGCAGAGGCAATTGACTGCCGGGATGGCACAGAGAGGCTTTCGCCTTCGAATCTGTGCCAGAGCCTGAAAATAGGGTCTATGGTTACATCAAGCGCACCATTCGAAAGTCGAGAGTACTTGACCGATTTCTGCACGATCTCCGCAACCTCGGATGGTACAGAAACGAATCTTCCAGTGTTGGAGTTGATTCTGTCAACTTCGCTTCCGCTCTGGTAGCCGCAGATGCTGTCTATCAGGTCCATCTCCTGGAAGGCTGCATTCACACAGGTGAGGGCATCGCGTTTGCTGTCTGCATGTGCCTTCACCGTGACGGCTGTGCCCAGAAGAATGCGTGTCCTTTTTGTAATGGGAGTTGTTCTGGTGCAACCCGCAAGGGTGCAGAAGAGGCATAGGAAGTAGAAAAGCTTCAGGTAGATCCTCATCGGGCTATTCTTTGGCCAACCCAGAGACACAGGTCTTCCATCGGTTTTGATCTCAGGCCGGATGAGGAGAGCGCCGACAGCGCCTTCCTGCCAAACTCCACCACATCCTCCGTTGCTCTTTTGGGGCCATTGGCTGTCTCGCACCAACGCGTGAGCCTTTTCGCGTCCTTTTCTTTGGATATCGAGTTCGTTCCGCCATCATTCTCTTTCGCATATAGGACAGGTAGAGTCACCCTTCTTCTACTTGCTAGCTCTTCAAGTCTTAGTATTTCATCACCAATCTGATATGCCATTCCCAGACTGGTGCCGTACTCCCGCACATACTCAAGCGTTTTGTCGTCTAGATTCCCGGAGAGCCCACCCAGTTCTGCGCAGGCTTCGAACAATGAACCGTACTTATTGGCAATCATGTCTATGTGGTCTTTGGGTGAACCCCCAGGGGTCTCGCGGACGTATTGAATCTCCCCGCGAGCCATACTGCTCATCATCTTCGAGGCAACATCCCCCGCCCGTCCAGGGCCTGATGAGAGCAGGGTGAGGGCTGTAGAGAATATATGGTCTCCGTTGATTATCATCCAGTCCTGCGGCCATCCAGTAACGGTAACGCCGTCGATCACAGCATCATGGGTCCAGACTGCAAGATAAAAGAGTTGACAGCCAGCAGCCATGGATATCGCTGCCTCATCAACCCCTTCACCTGCAAGTGCGGTAAGCAGACAGACTGACGGCAGAATCGAGTCACGGCTAGCAGAGAGGGTAAGTCTTTTTGCCACGCGAGCGCTCAGAATGTCTGGGACCAGAGTCTCACGTACGGCACTGGCAACAATGGCCAGTTCTTCCTTTATGGATGTTTGAATGGCAGATATGTCCAATCGGCCCTCCTATTGGATCTTGGCACACGGAGACGTGGCTTTATTCCAATGGGAATTCTCGAGGGTGACTGCAGAGATGCATCACAATGGATGGGGGTGTTCGTCGGTCATGAAGACCATGCTCTGACCTTCATCGAGAACCAGGACGAACTTGCCTATAAGGTCTCTGCCCATCAGGCTTGGTATCTGTTTCTTGATCTCATCAGGGAGCCCCTTCTCACGGTTCACCAGCACTTCGTCAAGATTCTCAATATGTCCGCCGTCGCCGGAGGCAAACTGAAAAACGACGTCACGCAGCCTGAAGGTTTCGCTGAAGCCTCCCAGGCTAAGTAGTTCTTCTTCCAATCTCTCCAACCTCTCAAGATTGAGCCCCAACTTGAGAGCATCTCTTTCACTGATTATCGTCTTAGGTGTTCCGGTGTCGATAAGAAATGATACTTTGCGCTTGATGCCCTCATTCTCAAGAGAGATCAAAGCATCCATGTAGGGAGACTTGTCTCTATGGAGGTATCCCCTTATCCTCACCTGATCCACCTTACGTCTTTTAGACTGATGAACTCGGTGGTTACGAAGTCTTTCCTGTGTGGGAACTCCTTGTCCACGATTTCCATGAGTCTTTTCATGCTCTTGTGATGCGCAATAACCCTGCAATCGAGTACTGCTACAAAACTGTTTGCATACTTATCCTTCAGACGGTCCCACTCCTTGACCACCCACTTTGAATCTTTCAGCGTCTTGGCAAGCATCTTGGTGTCAGAAGCTTTTGGTCTAAAGGAAGACCGAGGAACTTGTGCCATCGGGGGTCACCTCCTCAAAAGTTGAAGCTCAATATTGCAGACTCATTTCTAGTTACCAGCCATCCTACGCAGATGCCAACTCCAGCTCCTCCCAGCACGTCAGATGGGTAGTGCCTTCCCCGATACACTCTGGCGATACCTATGCCGGATGCAAGCACATATAGTGGAATTCTCCAACTTTTGTATCTGGCTCCAACGACAGATGCCACAGCAAAAGCACCAGATACGTGTCCTGAAGGAAAGGAAGAGTTGAACCTGTTATCTGAATCGCCGTCTGGCCTTGTCCTGTTCATTGCAAACTTCAGGCTGGCTGTGACAGCACTGGCCCCCAGCATTGAGACGAGTGCCAATTTGCCAGTTTCGTGAGCCCTTTGTTCCCCAAAGGCCAATAGAGTAGAGCAGAAAACTATGCCCACCTCGCCATCGCCCATATGGCTCACCCCGTTCATCAAACGGTTCATGAAGGGGGATTGCCAATCTTCGTGTATCGTCCTGTACAAACTTTCGTCGATTGAGTCTGCAGTAGCCGGCCTGACTGCAGATGTCAGACCGAAGCATATGATCAAAAGCAGATTCACCAATTGGAACGGTACAGCCATTTCGCGCAACATATCACAAGGTCGGCCTAAAGTCAAGGCAATTGCCTAATCCCCAAGGCCGGGAATGACGAAATTCCCCGTCTTCGCCAGCCTACATCTTCGTTGACTTCGGCTGGCTATGCTTTTGTCAGCCACGGCCGTCGTAGCCAGAGGCTGGGGATCGGGGAGGGAGGAGGCGTAGACGGCTTCGACGGGCTTCGCCCTTGACCCTTCCCCGAGCCTTCGAAATTAGGAAATTCCACTCATCCCGCCACGCAACCTTCGAAAATAGAAGATCGAAAATCGAAATTCCTCCCTACCACGCGCCACACCTTCGAAATTACGAAACTCCCTTCACTGCCGCCCAACACCTTCGAAATTCCTCCCAACCCGCCACGCAACCTTCGAAAATGGAAAGCGGAAAAGCAAAGTCCCCCGTGCCCGCCCGGCTCGTTTTACGAGCGGCCGTTTCACGGCCTCCTGGGCATTTCGCTCCGCTCTGCATAAACTCCGCCGAGGGGAGTGCATCGGGGGAGGATTTTGGTGCCGATTGGTCTTGACAACTCTCTCCATATTGGTCATACTATGGTATGACTGTAGTATGACCAGAAAGGAATCAGTGGGAAAGTCGCAGAAAATAGCCATAACCATCCCGAAGAACCTATTCAAAGAGGCTGAGAAAGCCAGAAGAGAGATAGGGGAGAGCCGTAGCGCCTTCATCCAGAGAACGATCAGGCGATATCTCGAGACCCGCAGGGAAAAGGACGCGGTCCGCCACTATGTCGAGGGTTACCAGCGGTTTCCTGAAACAGAAGAGGAGATCGAAGCGGCAGAACAGGCCGCGACGGAAATCCTGACGGAGGAGCCCTGGTAATGAGGCGCGGTGAGGTTTGGTGGACCGAACTACCTGCGCCGGCCAGGCGTCGTCCCGTGGTTTTGCTGTCACGTGACGAGGCCTACCAGGTTAGAGAGCTGGTGACAGTTGCACCTGTTACTACACGTATACGCAGTATTCCTTCGGAGGTGCAATTGGGAAAGGCGGAAGGGCTGCCAAAGAAGTGCGTGGTCAACCTCGATACGATAACTACAATTCCGAAGCGGCTCCTGGCTGAGCGGATCTGTTTGCTGCCCGAAGGAGTAATCCAGAATATCGAAAACGCCATCCGCTTTTCCCTGGGAATGCGCAGAGCTGAGTGAGCGCGAGCCATCCTGCCCCGCGGAACGCGGCACCGTGAGACGCCGCAGGCAGGCCTCACTCCGTCCAAGGACGGATTGGGCCTGTTTCGTTTTCGATTTGTGATCTTCGGGTTTTGGAATCTTGTGCAATCTCGTGGTTCCAGTATTTTGGGATGAGACCTTGCACGTTGACCTTTGCAGCGTGAGGACACTTTTCACTTGACCATTCGCATAGAGTGGGATAAAATATATACTTACGGGAGTGTCAAATGCTGGAGTTTTTTGGCTCATCGGGTCCTGAGAGGATCCTAGAGAAGGCAAGAAAGCTGATCGAGCAAGGCAAGGCCGACCGCGCTGTTCGCACGCTGGAGAAAGGCCTCCTGGGAGACAAGGAGGACTTCATCCTGCTGGTGGAATTGGGCAAGCTGAACCTCAAACAGGGCTCCCCAAAGGAGGCAGTTGGATATCTGAAACGTGCTTATGCTTCAGACCCCGAGCGGTCAGATGAACTGATAACCGAGGCCGAGACCCTGCACTATGAATCGGAGAGGCCGCTTGAGACTGGCGCATTTCTTTATGAGCTCTCACTTGAGAGAAGAGACTTTGATCAAGCCAACAAATACCTTGACGGACTCGAGGAAGATGATCTCAAAGTACTTACTGAAAGGTATGAGCAGCGTCTAGACACCATCACCAAGTACAAATCCGAAAAGGATATGGACAAAAAGGATGTTTCTTTCTTCTACAAGGCAGCTCTTCTTTTCGCCAGGGCCAACAGATTTGACGAAGCTGATGCACTGTTCAACAGAGCCGTCGATATCATCCCGGCAGACAAACCAAAGTTGATTTCCGAGTACGAACGCCTGACAGCAGCAACGTATGGTGATCCTCGGCCAAGGATTGCCTTCGGGGATTTCCTGGTCAAGTCTGGCGACATCAAGAGGGCGATGAAGCAGTACAAATCGGCGATAGAATTTGACGAGACGATAGCCAACCAGGTCACAGAGAGACTCGAGAAGATCAAAGCCGAGACGCGCGATTCTGAAGTAGAGGATTACCTGGCCAGGTTGTACGTGGCACATAACCAGGTTGAAGAAGCTATGAATGTGGTAAAAGAGGGTATATCGGCCGGGACCATTGAGCTTGGTGAGGCTGTCAAGAAGCTGCATGAAGTGGCGCGGCTAGAGCCGGAGAATCCTGATGTGCACCTGAGCCTGGGAGATGCCTACAGGGACACTGATTCGATTGATCAGGCGATATCACAATATAAGGAGGTTTTTCAGCTCAATTCGAGCTTAGCCGACACGGTTGTAGAAAGGCTCAAGAAGATAATTGACGCAAAGCCCAGAAGCCCAATGGCGATCGCTCTGCTGGCAGACATATACATGTATCAAGACGACGTGTCAAGTGCTGTTGAGACGCTGAGAGAGGCGTATGAAGCTGATGAGGCGATGGCTGATGAACTCGTCCCCAGCGTGAAAAAGGTTCTTGAGAAGGATATTGAGAACTCCACTGCGCTCCTACTCCTTGCCAAGGCCTGTTCCAGTGCGGGCAAAGACAGAGAAGCAGTTGTGGTGCTGGACACTCTCATATCCTTGGGAGCTGATGGCGCAAAGGGAGCGGTTGAGCTGCTTCGGCTAATTGTGAAGAGTGATGAGGACAACCTTGAAGCCGCGACAATATTAGGTGCAGGCCTTCTGGCCATCGGCCTCGTTGATGAAGCCGCAGAGGTCTTCCACGGTCTTCCCGACCTTCCAGAGCGTGCCCCGAGGATAATGGAAAGAGCATTCGAAATGTGCAGGAAGAGACCTGAGCTGGCAGCAGATGCTTCCAAGATTCTTACTTCGTTTGCGACAAAGGACACGGACGTGTTCACTCTGTCAATGGTGCTTGGTGAACTCCTTGCTCTATCCGGGGACCTGGAGGGAGCTGCGGCAAAGTTCAAAGAAAGTCTCGGGGTTAAGCCTGAACGAGGATCAGATGTAGCCGGAGCCTTCGAAAGGTTACTGGAGAAGAACGATCAACTTCTATCGGCGCATATGGGTCTCGCGAACTGTCTCCTCAAGGCAGGTGACCTTGATGGAGCAGCTCAGGAATTCTCAAGAGTACTCTCTCTGGATCAGGAGAAGTTCGATGAGATTGTTGACAAGTACTATGAGATGGTCAGAGAAAATCCCAAGAGCACGGCGGTGAGAGTGGCAATAGTGGATGCTCTTGTAGAAAGGCGCATGTGGGATCAGGTAAGAGACGAGTGCACGAAAGCACTGAAGGTCGTGCCGGCAGAACAATCTGGTTATTTCTACCTTAAGAAGGGGCAGTCGTTTCTCGAAAAAGGACTTTTCAGCGAGGCCGTTACGTTAGTGGATAAGGGAGTTTCCCTTGATACTGAACTTCTTGAAGAAGGTCGTGGTCTTGTTGAGAAGATAGTGAGGCTGGATCCGAAGAGTACGGCCGGGGGGTACTCCAGAGCGAGAATAGCCTCCCGGCTGGGCGACTTCGAGTCTGCGTCTTCACAGTTTCTGGTCATACAAAAGATGCATCCCGATCATACTGAGAAGGTCATTGCAGAAGTTAGAAAAGTCTTGGCAGAGAACACGGCCGATCCCCATCTCCATTTTGCTCTCGGTGAGCTCCTTCTTGAAGCTGGGAACTTCGAAGAATCCTCGGGCGAGTTCGAGATTGCTTTCCAGAGGGATGCGTCCTTTGCCGATAGGGCGATTGAGAAATACGAACAGATAATATCTGCGAAAGGAGCCTATGCTTCTGTCTCCCTTTCGCTGGGCAGAGCCTACATGAAGAAGGGTTCCTATCCCTTGGCTACCCAAAATCTCGTAGCAGCTCTAAGGGCAGGTCCTTCACTGCGTGGACCCGTTCTCCACGACCTAAATGAAATACTTGAGAAGGACTCCAGAGATATTACAGTCAGGTTCGCTCTGTCTGACATCTACCGGGATGACGGAGACACTGAAAGGTCAGTGGACATACTCAGAGAGATAGCGGAACTGGCCCCGACCCAGGTTGATGCCGTGTCTGAGAGATTGCGGAGAATGATTGAACAACACAGAGAAGACCTCTCGCTCAGGTACCTGCTCGGCGACTTACTGATGAAGAAAGGTGCATTGCAGATCGGCGTGAGAGAGTATGAGAAGATTATGGCTGAGCATCCCCTGGAGACGGAGCATGTGGTAGAGAAACTGAGAGAAGCGGCTAGAGGGGGGCATCCGAGGGCACTCGTTGGTCTTGCCACTGCACTCGTGAACAACAAGTGGTACGAAGAAGCAACAGATGTGATATCGCGTATGACCCTGAAGGATGTTAACACGGTCTCCTATGCGGTATCCCTTCTCGAACGGATTCAGACGTCGGATTCCAGCATATCGTCTGCATCCATGCTGCTGGGCAGACTCCTTATTGAAACAGAAGACTATAGGAGAGCGACAGTTGTTCTTGCATCAGCTCTGGACAATTCAGATGAGAAAGAAGTAACTCTGGAGAGTATGCTCCTTCTCTCAAGGGCCCTCAAGTACAGCGGACAGGTCGACAGGGCGAAGTCAGAGATTGAGCTTGCGCTTTCGACTGTTGAAGATCCGAAAGAGGTTTACACCAAGCTTACAGAGATGATCGAATCTGAAAAATCTAGGGAACTGGCCAGGGTACTTACGGAACTGAAACGTAACCCTGATGATGAACTCCTGAGGATTCAGGCTGCGGTACTCAAGCGTCGGATGGGCGATGTGAGCGCGGCGGCCAATCTTCTCAGTTTTACGTCGGAGAACCCGGATACGGAGGCAAAGAGGAGAATTGAGCTGGCAATATGCCTGGATGTTCTGGAAGAGCCGGCTGTCAGTATAGAGGTACTGAAAGGACTGGATCTCTCTGACATGTTAGAAAGCGACACAGGCAAAGAGGTTTTGAGCACCCTGGCATACCTTTACGAGAAGACCCAACAGTTTATTTCCGTCGTTTCTACTCTCAATTTGCTGGTGTCTCAAGATCCAAACTTCAAGGGTGCACAGCAGAGACTGAGTAGAGCGAGTAACAACATGGTTGTCCATATCCTAGGGGACAGACCAAATCTAATAGATGGAGTGATTGCCAAATGATATGCCCATTTCTGAGTGTCGAACGTACGACAAGAGAAGTAAAGTATGACGTGGATGGCAAGATCGTGGAGGCGAAGGAGATTCCTGAAAGAGAATTGGTGGAATGCCGGAAGGCTGACTGCTACCTGTATGATGAAGGCCTCTCCAACTGCTCGCTTGTGGCTCTTGCGAAAGGTTCGGAAGCTGTGGATGCTCTTCTTGAGTCTGTGCGTAAGATGAGCGATGCGTTCAGCGGCATGAAGGAATCGACGGAGAAGAGCGTGGAAGGACAGAGCAGGATGCTTGAGTCCCTGAGCAAGGCCCAGCGGGAAAGCGGAGTTTCCACGCTGTCGTTTGCCAGCAAGTTAGATGAGAATTTCAAAGAGATAGCACAGAGTGTCGCCAACATGAGCCAAAGCATGGAAGGACTGGCGGAAAAGCTTGAAGGCTACCATGATAAGATAGAGAGCACATCAAGCGAGTCGATTGAGAAGCTCGGCGGGAAGCTGGCGGACTACAGCAATAATCTCACAGACGTTACTAACGATTTGGCTAAGAAGCTGCGGGAGGGGCTCGACTTTTACAGCGGCAGGACCATAGATGCAGCGAAAGAGTCAACGGATAGGCTCATTGAAAAGATGGGGGACTACGCCGATAAGGTGGAGGAGCAGAAAAGGGCGACAGAAGCAGCAACAGAGGAGAACGGAAAGCTTCTGTCTTCTATTTCGGAAAGCACTTCCCGGTGGGTCGATATGTCAAAGGATTTGTTTTCTGAGCTAACGACCGGGCTGGAGCAGATGAGGGCTGAAATTGGGGTGCGTGGCGAAGCTCACCTGGAAGAACAGAAACGGACGAATTCACTCACGGAAGCGCTCTACGCTACTCTTGGTGCCCTTTCTGAGCGGATGGAGTCGATATCAGAAAGAGTGGTTGAGGCAAGCAGAGACATGAAGGAGTTCGTCCAGAGAGTGAAGGACGAGAGGGAAGAAGAAAAACGGAGAGTGACTCTCGATAAAGCTCGAGCCCACAACGACAGAGGAGTAGCACTTTACTTCAGAAAAACATATGCAGGTGCCCTGGAGGAGCTGGAGAAAGCGATAGAGCTTGACCCCACCATGGCAGAAGCTCATAGCAATATGGCGCTGTGTCTCACAAGTCTTGGAAAGAATGATGAGGCAGCGTCGAGTTTCAAGCGCGCCCTGGAGATTGATCCGGACATGGCCGAGGCCTACAACAATCTTGGGTTGCTCCATTTCAAGAAGAAGAAATACGAAGAGGCAGTAGGCATGTTTGAAGAGGCTGTGAAGAAGAGGGAAGACTATCCCAACGCCTACTTCAATCTGGGTAGTGCATTCGAAGAAATGGATATGCATGCGAAAGCAATAGACGCTTGGGAGCGTACTCTGGAGCTCGACCCTGGAAACGTGAAGGCTAAAGAGGCAATGGGAGAGATAAGTGGACTGTGATGGACTTTGGACGCTTGAACCATGGACGATATTCTTAAGAAACTGAGACAAAAGAAGAAACGCGACAAAAGCTCATCACCTCTGGGTAATATTTTTGGCGAGGTCGTGAAGGATGAGCCAGAAGAAAAGCCTGAGGACGAGATGGAGATCACCCACCACGACACGAAGGTTCGGGAAGAAATAGTGACAAAAGGAAAAGGTCTCCGGAGAGTTGATTTTGAAAAAGAACCTGTCGCTCCGGTTGACACCCTGGGGGGAGATGGAGTACGTGAACTGTCTATTGGCGACCTTAGGGTTCAACATCCTGAGGCTGACCGCGGAGATCCCACCCACCTGGAGAAAGCGGCACAGCCAGTGCGGGACGCTGACCAGAATGATAACGAGATAGTACTGAAAACACAGGACAGTGCCAAAGTCAAATTCCTGAAGTTGGTGGTGGCTCTACTTGAGTCTGGCTACTACGATCAGGCCATAGAGACCATTCATGAGCTCCGCAGGGCTACCGAGCACTGAGCACTTAAAACCAAAAGTACAGAGTACGGAGCACAAAGTACGAAAAGCAACCACCCGTGCCTCTTCCCTGACACTAGGAAAAAAGAGCCATGCCGTCGCTTGGCGGGATGAGGTATTTTTCGTCGTGTTTAGTCTTTGTTAGAGGTCACAAGCGAAGCGCAGTGAGCTCCTTACAAAGAGTTAATCCTGCTTAGTCTCTCTTGCTGAGACGGAGTCGAAGCTTAGAGAGAATTAGTCCTGAGGTAGCGCCGAAGGGAGCAGCCGCAGGCTGTCGAAGGGTTTACTTCCTGTGAGGGTCGCAAGCGAAGCGCAGTGAACTCGTTACAAAGAGCTAATCCTTCGGCGGCGTAAGCCGACGGAGGGTTTACTCTTTCTTAATGAGACCGACTAACAATGAAGGTCGAATTCTAGAAAGCGTGAGTCCTCTTTGGACTCCCGCTTTTGTTTCTAGCATACAGCGTATAGCTGTCTTACATCTTACGTCTTGGGCAGAAAATGCAAAAATATAAGATCCGACCCCGGGCTTACAAGTTTAGCAGGTAAGTCAGTTTCATAAAGCCTATTCGGTCTTTAAACCTCATGTCTCCCAGCGAATCGTTTCTAACCTCAGTATATGCCAGGTATATCCTGCTTTGCGGCGCGAACTCCCATTCAACAAGGCCATTACCTGTATAGCGCTTTGTGTAGGTGTTCTCCAGGGCATATACTCTCAAGTGGAGATCTCTGGTGAGAGATATTCTGAGATGCTGGCTGGCTGTCAATGTTGATTCATCCAAAGACCAGTCCTCAGTGTACTCTCTTAGATATTCAAAATCTCCACTAAGGTGGATGTTGGTTGAAGGCCTTATTTCTATTGTTGCATAACCCTTCCTGTGATGCCCAAAATATTGCTTGCTGTAGTTGTAGGTGCTCAATTGCCTGAAATGGACAGTCGCTGATACGGGAAGCCTGTAGTCTGAAGCGACTCCACCATAGATGTTCGAATAGGGTTTTTCTTCACCTACTTCATACTTGTTTCCAAGGTAGCCCCCGGCCCAGGCACTCCATTGCTCCATGAAATTGATAGAAATGAGAGGACCTATGTACTGACTGTATGAAGGGTGTTCATACCTCTTGTCTGCGAGATATTTGAGAGAGGCACTGAGAGACCTGATGCCCATTCTGTTCAGCCTTGGATGGAATGAAACCTCTGAGCGATGAGACTTTGAACCATACTGTGGAACGTAACCGAATTCCTCAATATAGAAGTTCCTATCTATGTCCGTGTAGCTGCCTCCAAAGCTCCAGTCTGCCGAGTTAAAGTGCGCGCTTATGCTGCCCAGATATCCATCCAGGTCAGGAGACACGTTCCATGACTTCGCGGCCTGCGCGGTCATGTCAAATCTGGAGAGAAGTCTCAGATTCGTATCAAAGGAGGTGCATCTTGAATATCCATTGAGTGTATCTTTACCAGCGACCAGGATACCGAAGTTTGATGATTCAAGGATGTCCCATTTGATTCTGCCCACTGAATAGAGAGCAGGGGGCTCACGATAGTCAGCGGACCGGACACCCTCTGTTGCGGCGGCAGAGAGGAGGAATGATGTGTTCCATATTTTCCCACTGAGTCTGGTTCCACCCAGTATGGGAACTTCTGTGCCGTCGTCGAGCTTCTTGCCCACCCTTCTCGAATAGAAGATAGTATAGGGATTGGCGAGCAGTTCCTTTCCTTCCAGGAAGAACGGCCGCCTCTCCTTGAGGTAGTACTCGTACCTGGAGAGATTTACGAACTCCGGATCAGCTTCCACCTGCCCGAAGTCGGGATTGAAAGTAGCGTCTGCGGTTACATTCGGAGTGATTTGCCACTTAATATCCACACCTCCGTCCGCAAAGGCTTCCTTCGTTTCGACCAGCGGTGTGTCCACATACCCAGCCGTATCAGTTACAATGCTGTCATACTGCGACATTTCTCCTCTGCCCAAAGCATAAGATATAATCTCCAGATGGAGACCGGGCCGGATATCTTTCATCTTTCCAAGCCTCCCAAATCTTGAAATCCTCACGCCTTCAGCCCTACTTACGGGTACCCAGTACGAGGTTTCATCAAGCCTTTCAATGTATCTCCAGAACTGGACACCCCATATCTGAATAAGTTCGGGCGGGAACCTCAGTGTCTTGAATGGAATCTCTATCTCAACGAACCAGCCTCTGGTGGTCAGCCTCCCTTCTGCGCGCCAGATACCATCCCATGACTCATCCGTCCTGGAACCGTCCTCAAAGACGCGTGCATCCAGCTGTATCCCAAGAGCGTTTGTCTGAAATAGAAATGCATTCTGTCGGTCATGGAAGGTATCCAGAAAGAGCGCCACGCAGTCTCCCATCTCGTATGACTCCCTCGGTGTCAACTTCGCGCTCATTTCCTTATATCTGGAATCGAGACAGGCAAATCCAAAGTAGATGTTGTTTGCATCATACACGCAATACACAAATGTCTTCTCCTGTGATGGAACACCCTCCTCTGGAGAGAATTGGGTGAAATTCCCGACAGGCCTGGCCAGTTTCCAGCACGGATCAGTCAGATACCCGTCTATATTGGGTGGTTTCCTCACTCTGACAGGGGAAATGGCGTACGTCTGGCCTGCCGGATTAGGGGCAGACGCAAGAAGGCAAACCAGAAGAGATAGTTGTGTAATCACTTTGGCCTCAATGGAATCTAGCAGTTACATCAGAGCCTGTCAACAGTCTGATGGGAGAGGCCGAACAAATCATGTGCTCATCTGTTTGTACTGTTCCGGAGGGCCGTTGGATCACAGCTCGAATCCGGGAACGAAAAGAAGGAAATAACGTCTTATCGCTCAGAAAGGCAGGGGAAACCGTAAGGCCCAATGATTACAGCAAAAGGCATATGTCTTTCCTATCCAGGATTCAGTGTGGCCCCGCCTGCAACCACTGATGCAGAGTTGGCAGTAAAGTGTAGGAAAGGGGATACTGAGGCCTTTGAAATCCTCTACAAGAAGTACAGCAAGAGTCTCTTCAATTACATTTACAGAATGGTTGGCGATCATGATAGAGCTCGAGATCTGTACCAGGATACCTTCATCAGGGTTCTGACAGCCAAGAACTATCAGCCGCGCGCTAAGTTTTCAACATGGCTCTACAGAATCGCAACTAATCTCTGCATAAACGACTTGAAGAGGAAGAAACCAGTGTCCTTAGATGCTAAACTGAAGATGGGCGCAGGATTTGAGGCGAGGACAATCTCACCTGAGGATTACGCAAACAGCCAGGAACTCGCCGAGAAGATAAAGACGGCCCTTGAGGGGTTGACCGACATACAGCGGGCAGTTTTCACTCTGAGGCATTATCAGGGGCTTTCATACCAGGAGATTGCCCGCGTGCTGAGATGCCCACTGGGCACGGTCAAATCCAGACTGAGTTCTGCGGTAAATGCATTGAGAAAAGTTCTGAGCGGGGAGTTGAAGGAGGTGTTCACAAATGAGATGCAATAAAATCAAAGAAAGGCTGACCGAGTACGCATACGGCGATTTGTCGGATAAGGCTGCTAGTGTGGTGGAGTCACATATTACCGACTGCGCGAGTTGCAGGCAGGATCTGCAGGAAATCAAAACAGTGCTCTCCGCGGCTCTCCAGTATGAAGATGTGGATCCTCCGGAGGAGATCCACAGAACGCTCAAGAGACAAGTACAGGCAGTTCTTCAAGGGAGATGGTCAGGGCTTTCACTATTGTTGAAGCCAGCTTCAGCCTATGTTGCCGTTGCGGCGATAGCCCTCTTCGCAGTGGTATCTGGAATTGGAACCAGGATCGAGGTAGAGAGACTCGAGAGGATGAATTCACTCTTCTCAGATTCACTGAGAATACTGAACGCCCACTCTGCGGGCATACCCCGATCCCTTCGGCCAGCTCCCCTCGATAACCTCGGGAGGTCGTGGAACGGCCCGGGCGTGCAGGACTCTGCCGAGCTATCCGACAGCAGCGACTCCTTCCTTACCACGCCGCCCTCAGAATCAATCCCCAGCGACTGAGCGCTTTTTCACCCGGGGCCGGACCTTATCCTCCGACGGAGTTTATGCTTGGCGAAGCCGAGTGCGAAGGATCTTGACGTTTTTACATTCTGGGCCAAAAGTCCATAAGTTTGGCTCTTCTCCGAAAAAGTTGATGACAGGGAGGAGTTGGGGAACGTACGGAGAATCCTTGCTTGTAGCGCCGAGCCCCGTCGGACAGGGCAGGCAAGCTCGGCTACTCCTGAATGTATGGAGTAGCGCCGCTTGCGGCGCGCTAGGTTAGCGCCCATTTCCAGGAAAACATAGCACCCCATTGTCAAGCACTACCGCCAACTGAATTGGAGAAGAGCCATAAGTTTATGCCTGCCTGCCCGGGCCGTTCGACGGCCGGGCGTTTCACGGGCCCCCGTTTCTCGCGAAGCAAGATGCACCGGGCCCTTCGGCGGCCGCCCGTCTCACGGTTCCCAGCTCCCTTCGTCCTTTGTACTTCGGCCCTGGTATCGGAAGAGATAATTTGGGTTGACTGTGCCAAATTTATCGAATAACATACGATGGCCGTTTTGCAATGGTTTTGCCGGTTTCCTGAATCATTCATCAAAAATTGGGGGTAGTAATGAAAGATTTTGCCAAGATGCTGGCTGAAATGCTTGGGGGAAAAGTTGACTACGGCGATGCCCGGGTTGTCGAATCGGGCGACGAATCCCTGGTGGTAAAGAACGGCAGGGTCGAATCGGTCAGTTCCTCAACTGACATTGGTTTTGGTGTCAGAGTCCTGGTAGATGGATGCTGGGGATTCTCTGCCAGCTCAACGATCAGCAAAGATGAGGCCGAAAGGGTCGTTAAGCAGGCGATAGGAATAGCGAAAGCCAGCAGCATAGTTGCAGGTGAAAAGGTGAAGCTGGATGCGACAAAGCCAGCGGTTGGGAAGTATAGCTCGAAATATGAGAAGGATCCGTTCGAAGTTCCCATTGCTGAGAAGATAGAACTCCTTCTAGAAGTCGATTCCGAAATCAGAAAAGAGAAGGGGATAAAGGTATCCAGGGCGCGCATGGGTTTCGAAAGAACTGACAAGGTGTTTGCATCAACTGAGGGTGCATTGATTGAACAGAGATTTCTTGAGTCTGGCTGCGGGATAAGCGCACTTGCCGTTAAGGAGGGAGATGTGCAGGAGAGGTCGTACCCCTCGAGCTTCGGCGGCAATTATGCGAACAGCGGCTATGAGTTTATACTGGGAATGGACCTTGTCGGCAATGCGCCCAAAATAGCTGAAGAGGCAGTCAAGCTTTTGAATGCCAAAAAGTGCCCGGAAAAAGTGACGACTATCATACTTGAGTCGAGCCAGCTTGCCTTGCAGATACATGAGTCGATAGGGCACCCTGTTGAACTGGATAGAGTGCTGGGCACTGAGGCCAGCTATGCCGGAACGAGTTTCGTGACCACAGAGAAGCTGGACAAGTTCCGGTATGGCTCTGATCTTGTGAACGTGTATGCAGATGCTACAGTGGAGGGCGGCCTGGGTACTTTTGGATTTGATGATGAAGGCGTGCCCGGCCAGAGAATACCAATAATCAAAGGCGGGATATTCAGTGGATACCTTTCTTCGAGGGAGACTGCACCGATCATAGGTAGAAAAAGCTCGAGTGCGATGAGAGCGGACGGTTGGGATAGGATTCCTTTGATTAGAATGACGAACATAAATCTCGAGCCTGGTGAGTGGAAACTCGAGGACCTCATAGCTGATACAGACGATGGTTTGTTTCTTGCCACCAACAAGTCCTGGTCAATAGACGACAAGAGGTTGAACTTCCAGTTTGGCACAGAAGCTGCCTACAGGATAAAGAAAGGCAAACTTGGTGAGCTCTATAAGAACGCGGTCTACACAGGCATAACCCCTGAGTTCTGGGCTTCCTGTGATGCCATCTGCAGCGAAGAATACTGGAAGCTTTGGGGTGTTCCCAACTGCGGTAAAGGGCAGCCCGGCCAGACTGCTCATGTGGGGCACGGAACCGCACCGGCAAGATTCAGAAATGTCAGGGTAGGCATATGAGGCTGCTTCTACGGCCAATTGCAGTACTCATTCTTGTTCTTCTGACAGGCTGCATATATTACAATACCTTCTACAACGCGAAGAAGAACTTCGCCGGTGCTGTCAGGGGAACAGACGTTGAACCGGGCAGAGCGAACAAGGACCTTCTCGAGAAGTGCGTAACCAGATGTGAGAAGGTTGTCAAGTACCACCCGCATTCCAAATGGGCAGATGATGCCGTCCTCCTGATGGGAAAGTGCTTCTATTATATGGCGGAGCACAGAAAGGCTCTCAGAAAGTTCGAGGAGCTCGAGACATACTACCCGAAAAGTGGACTGCTTGCAGAAGCCTACTACTACCAGGGGCTGGCCAATCAGGCTCTCCAGAACAGAGATGATGCAATCGAGAGTTTCAGGAACTCGGCAGCAGACGATCCGAAAGCGAAGTTCGCAGATGCTGCCGCTTATCAGGTCGTGAACACTCACTATCTTGGTGAGGAATACGGTGATGCTCTCCGTTCGAGTGATGATTTCCTTTCAGCACACGCGAAAAGCAAGTATAGACGTGAAGTCATCTTCATAAGAGCGCAGTCCCTCTTTGAACTGGAGAAGTATGAAGAGTCGATAACCGCTTTTGGGAAGTTCATAGATCTGAAGGCAAAGAAGGAGTCTCGTTTCCAGGCCCGCCTGAAGATCGGTGAGGCGTATCTCAAATTGGGGAGGACACAAGAGGCTTTGGATGTTTTCCTCGCTTTGAGAAAAGAGGTTCTTGGACCTCTGGAAGATGCCAGGCTTGCTATCAGGATAGCAGAGAGCAGCCGATCGTTGGGTGACACAGAGCAAGCCCTCGAGCAGTTAGAGGAGGTGACTGTTCTCTACCCAAGAACCGAAGCATCAGCAGAGGCATACTATACAATGGGTGAGATTTGTGAACAGGATCTTCGAGATCTTGAAAAAGCTCGGGAATACTATGACAAGGCCAGGACTGAGGCTCCTTACTCAGAATTCTCCAATGAAGCCCTCATGAGATCCACATCAATAGCAAAGCTGGGAGAGTATAGGGAGAAGGTGAAAAGCGGGGAAGAGAGCGAGTTGGCCGAGACTCAATTTCTTCTAGCAGAACTCTACTACCTTGAGTTCAACAGGGTAGACGAGGCTCTTCCCGAGTACAGAAAAGTCGTCGACGACTATCCCGGAAGCGAATATGGACCGAAAGCGGCATTTGCCATTGCGTGGATACTTGACCACGTGAAGAAGGACTACAACGAAGCAAGGGAGGCGTATCTGAAGGTGGTAACCAGGTACCCAAATACCACATACAGCGACGCTTCAGAGAAAGCGGCAAAAAGGATCGAGAGGGAGAGTTCCAGCCAGTAGTTATTCTTACCGGTAGAGAAAATGAATCAGGAAAAAGGAAAGGTGTTGGAAAATGAGCGGCTTTGTGAGGATGTGTATAGGATAAGAATCAGATCTCCCAGGATTTCAAAAGAGGTGAAGGCAGGACAGTTTGTTATGCTCAGGATTACTGAAGGGTTTGACCCACTCCTGCTGAGGCCGTTCAGTTTTCACGATGTTCAATCGGAAAGTTATGAGCTGGTTTATCAGGTTGTTGGGAGGGGAACTTCAATCCTTTCCAAGAAGTCTATTGGTGATGTGATGGACTCAATAGGCCCACTGGGAAATGGTTTCGAGTCTGCACAGGGAGAGGCTATTCTAGTAGCAGGCGGGATTGGCATAGCACCACTTTTTCTTCTTGCGAGGTCACTGACCGGACAAAAGATGAAGACGGTCCTGGTCTATGGTGCGAAGACAGCTTCATCTCTGGTGTGCAGAGAGAGATTCGATTCTCTGGGTGTTTCAGTCAAACTGGCCACCGAGGATGGCAGTGCAGGGTTCAAGGGTACGTGTGTGGGGTTGCTGGAGCCGCTTCTGGGAAGCTCGGCTGTTGAGGCTGTTTATGCCTGCGGTCCCGCTGCCATGCTGAGGGAGGTAGCAAAGCTCTGCAAAGGCCACGATATCTCCTGTCAGATGTCTGTGGAGGAGCGCATGGCCTGCGGGGTGGGTGCATGTAAGGGGTGCTCAATCACGCGGACTGATGGGGGCTACCTGACCGTGTGCGAAGACGGACCAGTATTTGACGCAGGGAAGGTGAAGATTTGAGTGTCGATCTAACAGTAACGCTTGGAGGACTGGATCTTGCAAACCCTGTGATTCTTGCATCAGGGACATTCGGATATGGCACAGAGTACTCTGGTCTCCTTGATGTGACAGAGGTTGGTGGATTCGTGAGTAAAGGTTTAACCCTGGAAAAGAGAGAAGGGAACACTCCGCCCCGGATTGCAGAAACGCCTTGCGGGATGTTGAACTCGGTGGGTCTGGAGAATGTAGGGCTTGACCATTTCATCTCGGAGAAACTAGAGGCGATGAAGAACCTCAATACAAAGGTGATTGTAAACGTTGCGGGCTCCAGCGTGGATGAGTATGTCGCAGTTGTTTCCGGACTGGATGGGAAAGAGGGGATTGACGCATTTGAGTTGAACGTCTCCTGCCCCAACGTTAAGGATGGCGTCATGTTTGGTTCCGATCCAGACTTGATACATAGACTCGTCTCAGAATCAAGGGATGAGACGGACTTGCCTCTGTTTGTGAAGTTGAATCCAAATACAGATAGGATTCTGCAAGTTGCCTCCAGTGCTGTGGAAGCTGGCGCCGACGGTCTGTCCCTGATAAACACGCTCTACGGCATGGCGATAGATGTCGAGCAAAGGAAGCCACTTCTTGGCAATGTGACCGGTGGCCTGTCAGGTCCTGCCATCAGGCCTGTCGCAGTTTACTATGTACATGTGGTTAGCCAAAACGTGAAGGTCCCTGTCATAGGTATGGGGGGGATAATGAACTGGCGCGATGCTCTGGAGTTCATCCTGGCGGGAGCGTCCGCGGTCCAGGTGGGCACAGCGGTATTCACAAATCCCAGGGCGCCTGCAGCAATAGTCAACGGCCTAAAGGTCTACTGCGAGAAGCATGGGATAGACAGAATTGCTGACCTGGTTGGCAAACTGGAGTTGGAATGACTGCCTCACTACAAACAAATTCCAATGACCATGCACCAAATTACAAATAATCACCAATGACCCAAATTCCAAACATAAGACGCAAATCACAAACAAACCCGAATGCTCAAGCACCAAATCGCGAACAAAATCGGAGGAGAGCGGAATGACTATGACAAGTAGGAAGATGACAGCGGTCGTCATTTTGCTTCTTCTGTCGCTGTTTCAATGTGGGTGTTGTACCTCCAGCCCGCGGCCGCACAGGGGAAGAGCTGTCACTGGAATTGCCTCCTATTATGGGAAGAAGTTTCATGGGAAGAGGACTGCGAGCGGTGAGATTTTTGACATGTACAAACTGACTGCCGCACACAAGACGCTCCCCTTTGGAACCCGCGTACTGGTAACTAGCCTGGAGAATGACAGGTCAGTGGTGGTCAAGATAAATGATAGAGGTCCCTTTGTGAAGGGAAGGATAATAGACCTTTCATACGAAGCGGCCAGGCGCATCGGTATGACCGGCATTGCAAAGGTCAAATTGGTGATTCTCAATTAACTGTATTGGGAGGAAGCATGCGAGTGGATGTGACTGAAAAATTGATAGTAGCTCTCGATTTCGGCACGCTGGATGAGGCCAGGAAGCTGATTGACAGGCTGGAAGGAAGCGCAAAGACCTTCAAAGTGGGCTCCAGGCTCTTCACCAGCGCGGGTCCAGATGCCGTGAAGCTGGTCAAGGACAAAGGGGCCAAGGTGTTTCTGGATTTGAAGTTTCATGATATCCCTAAGACTGTTGCGGAGGCATGTGAGGCTGCCGCCGAGATAGGCGTAGAAATGCTCACTCTTCACACGTTCGGCGGCTTTGACATGATGGAGTCGGCAGTGAAACTCATGTGGAGTAGAGAAGAGGCTATTAGGCCCCTCCTGCTAGGCGTAACAGTGCTCACCAGTCTGAATGAGGCAGCACTGCAAGATATTATTGGAGCGTCCGAAAGAACGATTCAAGAAGAGGTTCTGCTTCTTGCCAGACTTGCGCAATCGGCAGGGCTTGAAGGAGTTGTGGCCTCTCCACATGAGATTGAGGCTGTGAAGGAACAGTGCGGCGCGGAGTTCGTAGTAGTGACTCCGGGAGTGAGGCCAAAGGGAGAAGACAGGGGCGATCAAGCCAGGGTGAGAACTCCTGGAGAAGCAGTGGCTGCCGGTGCTGACTATATAGTCGTGGGACGCCCGATAATACGGGCTAAAGATCCTAGGGTCGCAGCGCTGGCCATATTGAAAGAAATGGAGGAGGCCCTGAGGTGAAAAAAGAAGAGCTGGAAAAAACGTTTGAAGAAGCTGGAGTGATAAGAGGAGGCCACTTTCTTCTCAGTTCCGGACTCCACAGTGGAATATACTTTGAGAAGTTCAGGTTGCTTGAGAATCCTAATCTTACCATTCAGATTTGCCAGGAAATCGCAAAGGAGTTTTCCAGGTCGAACATAAGTAAAATTGCCGGGCCCACATTGGGAGGTGTGGTGGTGGCGTACGAGGTGGCAAGGCAGCTTGGGAAGAAGTGGCTCGTTGCAGAACGAGTAGAAGAGGGCAGAGATTTCAGGCGCGGTTTCGATGTTGAAGAAGGGGAGAACATCCTGGTTGTCGACGACATTCTGACTACTGGGACCTCTGCTCTGGATACGACCGCTGCAGTGGAACGGAGAAAGGGGAAGGTGGTGGGTGTGGCGGTCCTCGTGGACCGGAGGGAAGAAGATACAGAATTCCCCTTCAAGTTGTACAGTGTGTACAGGAGCCGCGCGAAAAATTTCTCTCCCCATGAGTGTCCCCTGTGCAAGGAAGGGGTGAAGCTCGAAAAGCCCGGGAGCGCACAAAGACAATTGAGATGAAAGCCGAGAGAATCTGGAAGATTAGAGATCTCGATCCGGAGAAAGTCGAGAAGTCAAAAGAACAACTCTCAATTTCGCATCTTCTCGCTTCGCTTCTGGTAGCGCGAGGAATAGAGACGGCAGAAGAGGCGACTGCATTCCTCAACCCTTCGCTGGCAGGGATACACGATCCAAATACGATGGAGGGGATGAGGCAGGCTGTCGCCTTAATTGATGATGTCGTAGCCAGAGGGAAGAAGATACTCATTTGGGGTCACGAGGATGCAGATGGAATTGCGAGCATAATTATTCTTCACGAGACGATACGGGACCTTCGCGGCAGTGTCTCCTATTATGTTCCTAACCGACTGAGAGAGGGGCATGGTCTGAGCGAGGGTGGGATCCGTGAAGCCAAGCGGAGAGGCATTGACTTGATCATAACTGTTGACTGCGGAATCTCGAATGTTGATCCGGCCGCTGTAGCTCGGGAAATGGGAGTGGGACTGGTTATCACTGATCATCATGAGATTCTGGGTTCGCTTCCTGGAGCTCTTGCTGTTGTGGATCCGAAAAGGCCCGACTGCAAGTATCCCTTTAAGGAACTTTCTGGTTGCGGAGTCGCCTTCAAGCTGGCACAGGCTCTGGTAGAAAAGAGACTGGGGCTTGATGTGAAGCAGTGGATTGATGTAAAAGAGGATATCCTTGGTCTTTCTGTTCTCGGGACCATTTCGGACAAAGTTCCTCTGATAGACGAGAACAGAATTCTGGTGAAATTCGGCCTTGGAGGTCTGATTGGCTCAAGAAGACTCGGCATCAACGCGATAATAAACAATGCTCCCAAGTATCAGGATAAGGTTCCTACCTCCATGGAGATAGTCAGGCTCATCATTCAGATACTCTCTTCTGGCAGATCTGAGAAAGGCACGAATCAAAGTTGTGAACTACTTCTAACAAAGGACACGGAGAAAGCAGAGCGCCTGGTTCTTGGGCTTTTGAGTAGCAGCCGGAAGTGGCAGGATGAAGCCAAGAAAACGTATATGAAGGCCTCAAGAAGTGTAAACATATCCCCATCAATGAAGATGCTGGTGGTCGTTGACAAGGAGGCTCCATGCAACCTTCTGGGGTACTGCGCATCGAGGCTGAAGGAGGATTACACTAGACCCGTGGTAGCAATAGGCCATAGGGGTGATATAGCCATAGGAGAATGCAGGGGTCCGAAGGGGTTTGATTTCGTAGACTGCTTGAAGAGCTGCGGCGATCTCTTCATCGATTATGGTGGGCACAAACAGGCAGCTGGGTTCTCTGTCTTGCCCGAGAGAATAGGTCAGCTTCAGAGGGCTCTTGAGGCATACGCTGCATCCAATTTTATGGATGATGCGATGCAGCCGGTACTATGGATAGATTGTAGCTTTCCGCTTTCCGAAATGAGCACGGAGCTGGCCAATGAAATCTCCGCGCTTGCTCCTTTTGGGGAAGGAAATCCCCAGCCCTTAATCATCTCGAGGAAGGTGATGCTTGAAAAGACCGATGGTGGCTACGTTTTCAAATCTGACAACGGCAAACTGTTCATAAAGAAAGGGAGCCCTGTTGGTGACTGGGTTAACCTATCCGGAGATTTGGTTGAACTGGACGTTATTTACTCCATAGATGAGACCGGTGGGCTGGTTCTCAGGGACTGCAGGCCGAGCGTCTTTGGGGACTGGCCAGAAGAGAATCCATGAAAGTCGTAATCGTTTTTCTCTTAGTTATATCTGCATCTGGATGGCCTGTAAGCAACGCTAGTGAGGAACCATGGGAGCCCCCGCCCGTTGATAGATCGATTGAGCCCGAGAAGAGTGAAGTTCCAAAAGAGACGACGGTGCTTGGTTTTGTCATTGACACCGCAATCAGTGCGTACCAGTTTTTTCTCTCAGATCAGCAGGGCGATGTGTGTGCTTTTGCGCCTTCCTGTTCTCAATATGCCCAACAGGCTATTGATTCCTGCGGTCTGATATTGGGAGCCATCATGACTGCCGACAGGCTACAGAGGTGCAACTGGTTTACATGGAGCTATGCTCCGCGTTACTACAGGCCAGTACTCGAAAATGAAAAGCTGCGGCTGTCAGACCCTGTGAGCAACAACTCCCCACGTGGAAGCGAACAAAGATGCGGCCTGCCCTGAAGTCATGCTTGATTGTGCTTCTTGTAGCTCTCACTCTCCTGGCAGAGACGTGCGCTTCTCAGGCAGATGACATGAAGTGGGTCTCTGGGCCTTCCAACATCCTCACCTTTGCGGATCATCTTTACGAGACCCGCGATTATTTCCGGGGCATTAGTGAATACAAAAGGTTCATCTATCTCTTTCCGAATGAGCCGCGGGTAGGGCGGGCAAATTTCAGGATTGGCCTTTGCTACCAGAAGTCGGGGAATCTGGAGAATGCCATCCACACTTTCAGGGAGATTTTGAGAAGAGACTCTTCTCCTGAAGCTGCCCGCAGTGTCAAGTATGAGATTGGCAAGTGCTACTTTCTGGGCAGAGATTACCAGAAGGCCGGTCAGGTTCTGGGGGAGCTCAACACTGACAGGTCCCTGGTGATGGCGGGCTGGTCGATGCTGAGAGGAGGAAGATACGCTGAAGCCTCCGGCTACTTTGAGAGGGCTCAGAATGTAAGGCCAGGTGGTTACCTTTCAGAGCTCTCCAGCAAACTGTCCAGAGAATCACTGGAAGGGGAAGGGATACTAAAGAATAGCCCTGTGCTGGCAGCTTTTCTCTCTGTACCACTCCCAGGCGCTGGAAGGACCTACTGCGGAAGGCTTGGTGATGGTATTTTCTCTTTCCTGCTCGTTTCTGCTTCGTATGTAGCCGCATACCATTACTATGACGACGATCAGGATGTTGCGGCGCTCGGTTTCTTGGCTGCGGGCCTCTTTCTGCATACTGGTGATATCTACGGAGCCGCCATTTCAGCTAGGAGATTCAATGCAGTTTCTGAAGAAGATTTCCTCAAGAAGATTGAGAATAAGCATAATCTTGGCAGCATTCTCCTTGATTGAGACCTTCCCCCTTTGCGCCTTCGGGGAGAAGTCCTCTACTTTTGCCGACAGACTGTTCAAAAATAGGGATTACTACAGAGCAATAACTGAATACAAGAGGTTCTCTTACTTCTCCAACGAAAGCGGGCAAAAGAGACGGGCCAGTTTCAGGATTGGTGAATCCTACAGAAAGAGTGGCAGACCTGAAAAGGGGATCCCGTATCTTCTGGGTGCAGCGCGCTTCAATCCGCCAGATGCCCTGACAGATTCATGCTCATTCTCTCTGGCTAAATCATGGATGGAGCTGGGCCAATACGAGATGGCCAGGCATATACTCGATTCACTCCAATCTGAAGAAGATTCGACAATAATGGTGCTGGAGGCCTGGTCATACTTTCTGGAGGGTGACTTTCAGAATGCGCGGAGCAGCTTCCTGTCAGCTCATGCTTCTCCGCTTGCGGAGTTAGCTGTGAAGGGAGAGGAGCTGAGAACGAAGTCTCCCAGGGCTGCGAGCGTGATGTCGGCAGTACTTCCGGGCACAGGACAGATTTATGCAGGAGCGTACAGGCAGGGTTTCATATCTATGGCCCTGCACGGATTGATGGGATATTTGCTTTATCGATCGATAGTGGATCAGAGATATTTTGAGGCCGCGGCAGCTTTCTATACAGGATTTTCAAGATTCTACGTGAGTAACATAGCATCCGCTTCCAGGCTCGCGGGGGAACACAACGAGGCGCAGAGATCTAGGCTGGTCGAGGAAGCGAGGAGTATGTACGGGGACGACCTGGAGTAGTGAAAAAGGCCCAGCTGAAAAAGACCCAGCCTGTCGATAGACAGGGTAGGGTATTTTTCATCGTGTTTGGTCTTTGTTAGAAGTCGCAAGCGAAGCGCAGTGAACTCGTTACAAAGAGCTAATCCTGGCTGCCCTGAGCGATAGTCGAAGGGAGGGTACCCGAAGGGAGGCCGGTAGGCCGAAGGACCTGCTTGACGGCTGATGCGGGACTTGATGAGGCATTTTTCATCCTTCATCGGCGTGAGCCGATGGAGGGGAAGCCAGCGCGGCGAAGGAATCTCCGGAGAGGTCTTCAATTTCGTAATTTCGTGTTCTGTGGTTTGGCGGGCGCTGCCAGTGGCGGAAAATGTAGGATCCGACCCCATACTTCACTAGAGCATGGGAACAGGGATCGCTATTGACATTGTAGTCAGCATAGACTACAATTGTAGTCAGGGAAGACTACAGTATGGACATCACCAAGATAGTCGAATCAAGACTGAGGAAAGAGCTTCTTGCCCTCTACTTCACCAATCCCGAGAAAGGATACTACCTCAGGGAATTAGAACGCATTCTGGGTTTTTCGGTGGGCAATATTCGGCGGGAGCTCTTGAGATTGGAGAGAGCTGGCCTGTTTGAAAGAAGGGCTGTCGGAAATTTGGTCTACTATCACCTAAACAAAAGCTATCCTCTCTTCGAGGAAATGAAGAGCATCGTTTTCAAAACGGTGGGCATCGTGGGAAGTCTGAGGGAAGCTTTTGGGAGAATCAGAGGCATACAATTTGCGATAATCTATGGTTCCTATGCAACAGGTACAGAAGGGGTGGCAAGCGACATAGATGTATTGATCGTTGGCGAGCCCGACACAGATGAGCTCATTGAGATAGTCGACAAAGCTGAGAAAAGACTGCAGAGGGAGATCAACTATACAGTGTACGATAGGCAGGACTTCGAGAAGAAGAAGAAAGCAAAAGAGTCATTCATTTTGGATGTAATTAAGAAGCCAAAGATATTCTTGGTCGGCGATGAAGAACGATTATAGGGCCTATGTTCAAAGGATGTTGAGGGAGGGGCTCCTCAAGAGCCAGAAGGTTGAGTTCGACAGAATATCAAGGTTCTTGGTTCGTGCTGTGAAAGACCTGGAGACAGCGCAGGCAAATCTCACCATTGATGAAGAGGCGGCATACACCTTTGCGTATCTCGGAATGCTGCGTGCAGGTAGAGCCATTGTGTTTCTTCAGGGGTTTCGGCCTGCAGGCACGCAGCAGCACAAAACAGTGGTTGAGTTCTCTGGGTTTGTACTCGGGGAAGAATTCAGGAGACTGATAAAGAGGTTTGATGCAATGCGGAGAAAAAGGCACGAGTTCACGTATGAGCCGGTGTTCCCCGTGACAATGAAAGAGGCAAAGGACGCCCTGCATACAGCACGTGAGTTTGTGGAGAAGCTCATTGGGTTCGTGAAAGAGAAGAATCCGCAGATGGATCTGCTGTGAATCGGACCTTCAAGATGTGGTTGCACCTCGATACTCCCTTCGGCCACCTCAGCTCGATTGCTCTCAGGACAAGCGGGCAGGCCTCGTGTATCTCGCTTCGCGAGAAACGGGGCAGGCAGGATAAACTCCGTCGAAGGGCAAAACACAAAGTATCAGAGATCCCGAGCGAAGCCGAGGGGCAAAAGTCAAATTACTTCCTTCCCCTACATGAGAAAACATGTCATTGCGAGACTCGCGGAGCGAGTCGAAGCAATCTCGGTCAAAAGCAGATTCTTCGGCCCGTTGGGCCTCAGAATGACATTTCGTTTCTTGTCACTACTTGTTGTAGGGGCGCGGCCTGTCCTACGAAGCCACGAAGGGCGAAGGAGGGTCTCCGCGCCCACTTTTCTCTTGACAAAACCCACCCCGTGGTTTATATTAGTAAATGCTAATATGCTTATAGGACGATGAAAAACCTTTCAGATACATTCCGGATTCTAGGTGTAGAAGCGAGGCTGAAGATAGTCACTTTGCTTCTGAAGTCTTCGCCACTCTGTGTGAGCGCGATCACTGAGCAGCTCCAGATCTCTCAATCAGCAGTCTCACAGCATCTCCGTGTCTTGAAGATGGCCGGGTGGGTGAAAGCTGAGAAGATAGGGTACTGGGTGCACTATTCGCTCAAAAGAAAGAAACTCGAGGAGTTGCGGAGGGCTGTGGAGAAGCTGGTAGCCCAGAGGGGCCAGAAGTCCTGCCGGAGCAGCAGCAAAGCAAAGTGCAGAAAGTAGAAAGGAGGGTGAAAAGATGTCTGGAGGCAAGTCTGAATGCAAGAAGCCAGAAAAGCTCAAAGGTAAGCCGGAAGAGTGCACACCTGAGCAGATAAAAGAATGCCACGGGGAAGAGGCAAAACATCCCTGTGTTGAGGAGAAAGAATAGCCTTGCGGGAGTAGCTTGGTGGAAGTACCGATTGAGGCGCGGCAACTGACGAGACGATTTAACGACCTGGTTGCGGTTGACGAGGTCAACTTCGGGGTGCGCAGGGGGGAGGTCTTCGGGTTTCTCGGCCCAAATGGCGCGGGGAAAACAACGACGGTACGCATGCTCACCGGTGTGCTTGAACCAACGGCAGGCACTGCCATGGTTGATGGTTACGATGTCCGCCGTCATCCTGTTACTGCTAGAAAAAGAATGGCCAGCGTGCCGGAGGATGCGAATATATATGTTGACCTCACAGTCTGGCAGAACATCATGCTTACAGCTGCGTTCTATCGGATACCCCGGCGGACTGGCGAAGAAAACGCCGCTGAGCTGCTGCGCGCCTTCGGCCTCTATGAGCGCAAGAACGAGAAGGGCTATGAGCTCTCAAAGGGCCTGAAGCGACGGCTGATGCTGTGTATGGCCCTCGTGAGCAATCCTGCTATTCTCTTCCTGGATGAGCCCACCGGTGGACTTGATGTGGTCAGCGCCAGGATGGTTCGCGAAGAGATACGCAAGATGAGTAAGCAGGGGCTGACGGTATTCCTGACCACACACAACATAGCTGAAGCAGAGCAGCTTTGCTCACGTGTGGCCATAATCAACAATGGAAGGATCGTGGCCATTGATACGCCTGAGGCTCTCAAGGCAAAGATCGCGGAAACATGTGCAGTTGAGCTCAAATTCGAAGGTTCCAGCTTGAGAGAAGAGGAGATCCAGGCAGTGGAGCAGGTCAGGGAGGTTAGAAAGACAGAATCAGGATATTTAATCTATACGAGATCTCCGGGCAGAGTAGCCCAGCGGCTGGGTTGTCTTGCCTCCGAGAAAGGCCTCCATATAAGGAGCATAAACACTTTGGGGCCTGACCTGGAGGAGGTCTTTGTGCAGATGACGGGTTCAGATACCAAGGATGCCAAAAGTGGTGGTGATGCATGATTGAGCGGTCAAAGGCTGGCCCCACTCACACGCTGAGAGTAGCATTGGTGGTGGCAAAGAAGGACGCACTCATATACTACTTCAAGGCACCGGTGGTCATCTTTGGCATACTGTTCCCACTTTTCTTCTTTCTTGCTTTTGCCATCGGCAGGCCGATGAGCCAGAGTTCCATTGCTCCCAGCATGATAGCTATGGCTGTCTTTTTCACCGCCTCTGCGATTGGACCGCTTGTTACACCATGGGAGCGGTCAGCGAAGACTTACGAGAGGCTTCTTTCCTGTCCGCTGTCAGTTTTCTCTATTGTTCTTGGCGATGTTATAGCAGGGTTTGCCTTTGGTTTGACTCTGACTGCCGTACCCCTGATAATAGTGATTTTTTTCACAAGTGCTCGGGTCGCACACTGGAATCTCCTCCTGCCTGGGCTCCTGCTATCCTCTTTTTGCTTTGCAGCGCTTGGTACTCTGCTGTCTTCTCCTTCGGCTAGGGCTCCCTCTAAGATTATGATGCTCTCTAGCCTTGTCAGAATCCCTCTTATCTTCATCAGCGGGATCTTTGTGCCCCTTTCGGCTATGCCCTCATGGAGTCGGTTGCTCTCTCCCCTTTCCCCACTTTCTTATTGTGCTGATGTAGTGCGGTTCAGTTTTGGGGAAGGGCCTTTCTTCCCAATATGGCTCAGTTACCTGATGTTGGCAGGGTTTTCTGGTGTCTTCCTTGCTATTGCTCGTCATTTCCATCGGAGGGCCAAAGCCACCGGCCTTTAGGCCGTGGTATTAGGCACCTACTTGGAACCCGAAAATAGAAGATAGGAAATCGAAAACGAAATCAATAACGGCAAGATTAACGCAGACAGCGATGATCCTATGACAAAGCCATAAATAAAGAATCTTGTGGTAATCTGTGGTTCCAGAATTCAACTTTCAAGCTTTGACCCCAATTCCCTATTGACAAATACGGGGAACTGCTGCATCATACGCTTTCTGACTCCCGACGGCTCCCGTTCCAAAACAACCATAACCTGTATTGGAAGAGGTTTTGCAATGCTCAAACTTCTTGCCAAAGTAAAAAAGACGAGAAGACTCGATAGCTTCAGGGGCGAGGATGGTCTGCTCCGGTCCAGAGTGCACTGCTATGTGGCCATAAGATCAGCGGCCCGGAGCACAATGAAGCTGCCCAAGGGTCTCAAGGGAAAATCCGTTCGAGTCCTGAGGACTTATATCCATCCCTGGGAGATAAAGCCTGGCGACTTGATCGTCCTTGATACGAACGAGTCACGAGCTGCTGTCAAAAAGCACGTGAGAACGAGTGTGGGTAAGAGAGCTGAGGTCGGGTTTGGGTCTAAGAACGTGACTGTTGGCGACTTCAACTCTGATGGATTGAAGGAGTATGCCATCGAGAATGCATTCTTGCGTTCCATCATATCCCCGGACTATGGGGCAAGAATACTGGAGCTGTGGAACCTGGGTACGGACAAGAATGAACTCTATGGCGGAAACAGCTATGAGCCAGGAGGCTACATAGAGATAGGTGGCGTGGAAGAGAGTCTATCCCGGATTGGGAGCCCCGGGGATCTCTGGAATGCTTCCTACAAGAAGAGGGATGTTGCCGGTTCTGACCTGGGATTTGAACACAATCTGAAGAAGAAAGAGGGACTGAAGGAGGTGAAGTCTTTCTTCGTCTTGCCCGATGCCCCTGTGTTCTGTCAACTCTCGACTTTTGAATACAAGCCAAAGAAACCGAAGAAGAAGAAGGGGAAGATTCCAGAGACGGAATTGGAGTACGTGCCCAGGATTTTCTTTGCAATCGGTGGGAAGGCTGATCACACGAACCTTTTCTTCATTCCGACCGATGAGCGATTGGTGAGGTCGAGATACAACGCCTTTCCCTGGTGGACGAGATGGGGCGGAGGCATATGGTTATGGAAGAAGATGTGGCACGCAGTAAAGCCGGGTTTTGTTCTTCTGGGCAATGAAATGACCAACGAATGTATGGCTGTCTTTGTAAACCCAAAGGAGTTGAGCTACGTCTGGGTTGGGAATGACAGGTGGACCCCCAGGCTTTTTCTTGCTCATCATCCAAGGAAGATGAAAGCGAAGAGGAGCGTAGATTATGGGTTAGCCTTTTCCTTGGGTGTCGGTTATGACGTCACCAAGAACTCTTTGCTAATGCTTTCGAAAGGCAGGAAGGTAAAAGGAGGAATACCTTACGCGGTCATATACAGGAGCCTGTTTAAAGCTGGGCCGCGAAGAGCAGTGTTTACGTTTGACGGTGAAATAAAAACTGTCGAGTTGAAGAAGGAGCGCATGAAAGGCGCGGGAAACATCTACTACTCGTCCCTTCTTTTGGAAGCCGAACCGGGAATGGTGAGTGTGGAGATCAAGACAAGCAAAGAGCGTCTTAGAGCATCCTGGAGGAAAAATGAGACCACTGTTTGATCCACTGACAATGGGCTACGACTGGGAGATGGCCGTCCTTAAGGAGGCGATGGAATCTGCTGGCGATGATGAGATAATAAGACTCTCAGACAGGATTAGAAATGCTCTTCCATGGTCAAGGGTTGGCGTTGACCTGGACCTCCTTGAGGCCAGACTGGGGACAGTCAAAAGGTGGGAGGAGCTGGTAGAGAAGAATACCGAATACATGGAAGTTGCGCGAAGGCTTGCCGCTAAGAAGAAGTACATTGTTCTTCCCATTGGTGCTCGTCCTACTGAGGAGATGCCAATCGGCTCACACATACATGTTGGAACGTGCACTGAGTTTGCCAGGGCAATGGCGCTCAAGAACAGGATGTTCCGCTTTGTACCTGTTTTCGTGGCAATAGCGGCGAACAGTCCGGTATATCGTTTCAGATCTGGTGAGTATAAAAGCTACAGAATATTCACGAATGCCGAGTGGTGTTCGAGACCACAACAGGCGTTCCATCCCAGGTTTAGCAGAGGAAGCTGGGGTGAGGACACAACTGTGAAGGCATGGTGGAATAACACTATTGAATTGAGGTGCTGTGACAGCGCATCTGATGTGAACTTGATGTGCGAACTGACCGTACTTGCGGCAGGGGTGATGCATGCGCTCTCAAACAACCTGTACGTTGAAGCTATTGAATGCGATGGTGAGGACTTCTACTGGTCTGCGATAAACAGGTGGAAGGCGGCCAAGTATGGACTACAGGCAAAACTCACGTGGGATGGACAAGAGAAGCCTGTCTCAGAGATAGCAAGGTCAATGATTGACATCGCCGAAGAGGGGATGTCAATTCTTGGCGCAAAAAAGTCTGACCTGATTCTCATCCGGAAGATGCTTAAAAAAAGGCAGACTCAAGCTGACTTCCTGATTGCCCTGCAGAAGTCAGACCCTAATCCTGACAGGCTTCTTAGAGCCATTGCCAATGTTTACGAGAAGGACCATGATGCATTCAAGAAGTATCTGGATATGGCACCAACGCTGCCTGCGCTCAAGCCTCTGAGCATGGAGGAGTTCTTGCTTTCGAAGATAACAAAAGAGGTACCCGCGTTTCAGCTTGCTATACACACTCCTCTTGTTCCCTATGATTTCGACAGACTAATAGAAAAACTGGAGGATGAAGGAAAGATAAGGGTGGAGAAGGATGAGATATGGGGAAGGACGATGACCAGGCTGTAGTCGCGCAGGACCAGAAAAGCCCCAAACTCCAAATCACAAATTCCAAGCTCGAAACAATAACCTAAATCCCAAATAACGGGCGGTTCTAGTTTGGAGCTTGAGATTTGGTTATTGGAATTTGTTTGTGGTTTGGAATTTGGTGGTTGGGATCTGTTTTAAGTTTGTGATTTGTTTGTAATGGTGAATTGTCTTGACTTGGCGTGTTGTGGTCATATAATGGGTTGCGATTTCACGTTCAAGGAGGCGTCAGAATGTCGAAAAGCAAGTTACTGGTGGTATTTTTTGTTTCTATTGTTCTCCTGTCAATAGGTACGGTTTGGGGAGTCAGTAGGGCGGGCCATATGGGTAAGATTGATCCCGTCCTGAAAGAGAAACTGGCACGCATGGGTCCGAATTCTACTGTGCTCGTCTGGGTGATGTTCAAGGATAAGGGTGAAGGTGGTGCCTCGCTTTCAAGGGCGACTGAACTTGCTGAGCGCTACTTGAGTCCAGACACCTACAGAAGAAGAAGAGCGGCACTCAAGCGCGGTCGGGTCGTGCTCTATGATGACCTTCCTCTGTATGAAGATTACATTCGTGGAATAGAGGACAGGGGCGGTCGGCTCAGAGCGATGTCGAGATGGCTCAATGCGGCAAGTTTCGTCATACCGGCCGGGCAGGTGGAGAAGGCCTCAAATCTGGAATATGTGAAAGACATCAGAGAGGTTGCCCTTTTCAAGAGTAGAGAGTACAGGAAAACCGTGTCCAGGAATGCACTTGGAGATGGGAAAAAGCGGAATGTGAAGCTGGTCGATTATGGTCCTTCTTATGAGCAGCTGAACATCATAAACGTGACGAAGGTTCACGATGAATTGGGTTTTTTTGGAGAAGGGGCTAACATAGGCATTCTTGACACAGGGTTCAGAACTTCGATTAAGGCTATAGAGCACGTCAATGTGCAGGCTGAGCACGACTTTCTTGGCGGTGACCAGATTCCATTCTACAGATCTTCTGGGCTGGGCAGCTGGGGCTCCGTTGGGACGGTTAGCCAGCGGGTCAAGCTACTGGAGAACCTGGCGATGACTGTTGATGCTAGCGATACGATACACGCATTCTGGGAGGGAGATACGATAAGGTTCACAGACGCAAGTGCCCGCGACATCTGGTACTCCAGAAGCAGCGATGGAGGTGTCACATGGGGTACGGTAGGCAACATATCTGCGAGCGCGGGACTCTCCAGAAGGCCCTCTGTTGTCGCATCTGACACAGTTTACCTTTTCTGGGAAGATGGGCTCGACACACTGCTGAATCTAGATGGAGACCAGGACATATTCATGGTGAAATGGTTCAATAATTCTGTTATTGACCGGAGAAACATATCGAACGACCTGACATGGTCTACATGGCCTTCCGCCTTCATCGTTCCAGGCTTCCCGGATAGGATTGACCTCGCATGGGTTGATAATGATTCGACCATAATGTACGCGAACTCGTCCAACTGGTCTAATACGTCCAATGTGTCCGGGACGACTGGACGGGTGTCACCCGCATCAATTGGAGTTGATGATTCAGGTTATATTCACATAGTCTGGTCAACTGAGCCAGATGGGGAGTTGATCCATGCAAGGTCCACAGACGGTGGGTCCAATTTCTCCTCTAATACCGTCCCGTCCAGTGGTTCGGAGGATCCGGTTCTTGTTGTCTCAGATTCCATTCTTCACCTTTTCTTCAGTGACTTCCCCAGCGCAGCCGTCGGTCAAGTCGTTTATATGCGTTCCACAGACCACGGTGCGAACTGGACTGGCACTTCTGTAATCTCTGGAGACCTTTCCCCATTTCTTGGTCGGGTGAGCGCCTCAGCCTCTGGCTCGAGAGTCGTCTGCGCATGGGAAAACAACAGAGTTATATATGTCAGGCGTTCAACAGATGACGGCCAGACCTGGGGAGTGACCGACTCTGTTGACCTTTCTTTCAGTTACGACCCCGTGGTTTACTCTTCAGGTCCTTGGGATTATCTTACCTTCAAGAGAAGAGGAGATGACAATACTGATTGGGAGCCAGGTCAGGATGGCGACAGACAGCACTGGCACGGGACTGAGATGCTCTCCATAATGGGAGGTTTCAAACCAACCCAGTTGTTCGGCCCCGCCTTCAGGGCGAACTTCTTTTTGGCCAAAACAGAGAAGTACGTGAACATCAAGGGGTATCCTCACTTCTATGAGAAGCCCTGTGAGGAGGACACGTGGATCGAGGGTCTGGAGTGGCTGGAGGCCCAGGGTGTGGACATAGTTTCCAGCAGCCTCGGCTACCCCGATCTCTACGAGTACTACAAGAGAGATGGAAAGACTGCTCTGGTAAGCCAGGCTGCGTACAAAGCATACAAGCTGGGAGTTCTGGTGGTGAGTGCCATAGGTAACGCCGCGAAGGATGATACTCTTGAGGCTGGTTCCCTCTATCCCCCTTCAGATGCAGATTCAATTGTTTCTGTGGGCGGCGTACTCCCGGACAGAAGGTGGCTTGGCCCTTATGAAGAGGGATACAGTTTCTACAGCTCCAAGGGTCCCTCTGCAGATGGAAGGAGAAAACCTGAGGTTGTGGCGCCGATTGAAGTCTACATGGTCAATCCGGCATACTCGGATTCTTTCTGGTACGGCGTCGGTACCTCTGGGGCAACCGCTCTGGTGGCAGGTGTGGCAGGGCTTCTTATTGAAGCACACCCCTCGTGGCGCGGTAGTCCAGAGAAGTTGCGCGATTGCTTGATGAACACTGCGACCATGCATAGCTCACCCAATGACACAATGGGATGGGGAATCGTGGACGCCTACAAGGCTATCAATTGTGAAGCCATTGAAGAGACTGAACCATTCAGACCAGACTCTCTTGGAAGGACTTTTCCGAACCCTGTTAGGGGAGACAGAGGATATGTGACCATAACCTTTCATATCAGGAACCAGTCCATTCCGAGAATTCGCGTCTACACTATGTCCGGAGAGCTGGTTAGGAAGTGGGAAAAGGAGGACCTGGAAGGCCTGCTTAATGTTTCTTTTCCGATTTTGCCCGGGCGATATAAGATTGACTGGAATCTGAAAAACGAAGCCGGCAACGAAGTGGCAAGCGGGATTTACCTCGTCACCTTGCAGGGTTTCGCAACTACCAGCGCGAGAAAACTCGCGATAGTCCGTTAGTAGCTTTCGAGAAGAAAACGATCCTTCCGGGGAGGACCCATACTCCCCATTTTTGCCCATGATCTCAGTTCAAAAAGAAATAGAGAAGTGTTTCAAGTGTGGCATGTGCCGTGCTGTGTGTCCAGTGTTGGAAGCTGAGAATGTAGAAATAGTGAGTCCGAGGGCGAAGGTGGTCCTGTGTGAAGCAGTGGAGGCTGGTAGGATTGGATTCTCGAAAACAACTCTGGGCATTCTGGATATGTGTACCGGTTGCCAGGCATGCAGTTTGAACTGTCCGAGTGGAACCGACCCCTATGCCCTGGCAACTCTTGTCAGATTTGAAAACAAGAGGGCGAAGCCCGCATTGCTCGAACCTACAGGCCCGGTCTCTTCTCTTCTGGTTCACGTTCTTTCAAATCCGCAGAAGAACCTGGATGGATTGAACAGAAGGAGACAGCGTGGTTCAGTTCGCGTAGGTTACTTCGTTGGCTGCGTAGAGGCAAACAGGCTCAGGGCGGTCCCGGAAAATGCTCTGACTATTCTGGAAAACCTTGGGATAACTGTTGGAGTTCCTGAAGACCAGGTATGCTGTGGCTGGCCATACATTCTTGTGGGCAGACTCGATTCAGCAAGGGAACTCGCGCTCAGGAACAAGAAGGCCTTTGAAGGTTTTGATGTTGTGCTGGCAAGTTGTCCTCACTGCATCACCACTCTGTCCAGAGAGTACGCATCCTTGCTCGGAATAGGGGCCTTCGGCAAGGTTGTCAAGGACGTACTTCGTTTTCTTGTGGAGAAAGATTTGGACAGACTGCTCACCTTAGAAGGGAATGCCCCACGGACTCTTTACAGCCACCCGTGCCGGATGGGAAGGGGAAAAGACAAGGATATGACTCACATCCTCTTTTTGAGGAAGCATCTGGGCAAGTCCTTAATTGAATTGGATGCCGAGCTCTGCTGTGGTGCGCCGCTTGAGTTGGTCTCGCCTGCCCTTGGCCGAACCATCTTTGAGAGGAAGATGGACAGAATCACACACTCAGGTAGTTCAGTGGTCAGGTCGGGGTGCCCTTTCTGCGTCCTGGCTATTGGCTCAGGCTTCGATACTCCGGCAAAACATGTGATGGAAGATATAAGAATAGCGACCTGAGCCTAGCATCAAATCACAAATTCCAAGCACCAAATCACAAACAAATCGCAATAACCAAATCTCAAGCTCCAAACTAGAATCGCCCGTTGTCTGGGATTTGGGTCATCGGTTATTGGTCATTATTTGGAGATTGGAATTTGGTGCCTGGGATTTGCTTTCAGTTTGGGGTTTATAGCGTGTGTCACTTTATTGTGTGTGAGTGTCACACTGACTTGCGGTTATCGGTCGGGGCTCATTTCGTTACAGGTGTAAGACTAAGCACACCAATCAGTTCCGGGCACAGATTTTCGTGGATGAGGGCATGAGAATTGCTGTAGACAGAAGTGACTGGAGGTACGAAATGAAAGTTCTATTGGAAACAAAGTGTGGTATTTGCGGAAGAAAGAGGTTTGTCAGTCCGGAGGAACTGATCCATGAAGATCCCGACCAGAGGGTGAGAACACTCTACTGTATGGCGTGTGCAAACAATCTTAATGCCTGCGACCAATTGAGAGTGCTTGGCGGGCTGCTTTCCGCAGTGAGCAACAAGCGGAGGCATGTGAGTGCCGCTCTGCACACTGCCAGGATGCTCATGACCAGGCTGGAGAAGAAATATCCCTGGAAACTCAAGATTTCTGTCATTGCGCAGAAGCCGACCCGAACAAGGAGATGCTCTGCAACCATCTCGATAGGCAATAAGAGGATCATCCACATCTAGGGAGCTGCAGACCTGGTTGATGATAGAGAATTCGCTGATTCGGCCGGGCTTTGCGTGGGACTCCGCGAGGAAATGCGCTCCCTTGGACTACACCCGAAATTACGAAATTGAAGACCTTGCCTACCCACTCGAAAATCGACCCGCCTACGTCCTACGTGACTTCGGCGGCAACCCCCACAATGACACTCCTTTTCTTTTGTGATGGGATTTAGGGAGAAGCAGATTCTTCGTCGCCTTCGGTTCCTTCAGAATAACAATTGTTAATTTGTCATCCTGGGCGAATGCGAAGGATCCGCTTTTGGGGTTTGGCTGTATAGCCATTAGCGATAAGCGCTCAAAAGGCAGATTCTTCCCCCCTTCGCCTAATCGGCTTCCCGCCTCCGCTGTCCCTAGCTCCGACGGGCTTGCGCAGCCCGACGAAGCCACTTGGGCGTAGTCGGGTCATCCTGCCTGTCCCGTTCCACGGGGAGCGAATGCGAAGGATCTGCTTTTGGGGTTTGGCTGTATAGCCATTAGCGATAAGCGTTCAAAAAGCAGATTCTTCGTCGCCACACTTCTCCTCCGTCGGCTCGGGCCGACGAAGGATCAAAAATGCCCCGTGTACCTCGCTTCGCGAGAAACGGGGCAGGGCTCGTCTTTTCTCTGGAAAAGCCGGGCCTTTTTGACTCCAGAATCTGCGCTGAGGAGATCCTTCGACTTTGTCCTTTGATGAATCTCCCCGCGACTTGGGTCGCGGTAACATAATGTAGCCCCCAAGTCATGCCTTGTTGCAGGCTAAGCCATGTACACCAGACAGTGACAGTTTGTGCCTTCCTATGCTGTTGTAAAATAGAGACTTAGACAGGTGGCTAATTCGGGTTGGCGGCACGGAATTTGCTTTACTATGGTAGCGGACAGAAAAGGAGGATCGCCTATGGAGACTGGACTGGCCTAGAAGCTTCACTTGACAACCTCTAACCTCTTGGGAACCTGCGGATCGAGACAATGGCTGTGACCGCAGGTTCTCTTTTTTCCCCTGCGGGCTTAAACCCTGTAACCACAGATTAGCACGGATTTTCACAAGATTATTTTTCTGGTTCGGTTTCAGCTTGGAAGACGTGTTTGAATCTGTGTTAATCTCGTGTAATCTCGTGGTTTCAGGTTTTCAATTTTGTAATTTCGGAACCACAGATTTCACAGATTACCACAAGATTATTCTTCTGGTTTGCGTTTAGCCATGAATATATAGTTTGAATCTGTGTTAATCTCGTGTAATCTCGTGGTTTCAGGTTTTCAATTTTGTAATTTCGTCTTTCGTGTCGTGCAATCTCATGGTTCATCATTTCTCAACCCTGCAAGAGGAGACGGTTTAGGATTGCATTCCAGGTTGGAGATGATTAGAATCCGTTGAGATCATAATCGCGGAATGCTTATGGATACTTCGAGATTTCTTAAGCTGGTTCAAGAGGCAATGGAAGAGCTGCCGGATGAGTTCAGGCAAGCGCTCAAGTACATTCACGTGGATGTTGAAGATTGGCCTGACCCTGAGCTGCTGGAGAGGTTGGGCTATGGCAAAGGAGCCCTGCTTCTGGGCTTATATCATGGGGTTCCTTTGACAAAGCGGAGAGGATGGTCTCTTCCAGGAATGCCTGATAGAATAGTCATATACAAGGGTCCAATTGAGAAGGTCTGCTCAAGTGATGAGGAGATAAAGGAGAAAGTGCGTACTACTGTCTTGCATGAGATTGGCCACCTCTTTGGCCTTGATGATCAGAAATTGAAGGAGGATGGGTACGGTTGACTTTTCTACATTTTGCTCTGAGGCGCAAATAGACACAGCCTTCTGCTCGACTACTGACTGCAGACCTCCAACTACTAGCTCCGAAGTACGAAGTCCAAATTGCTAAGTACGAAACAGCACCTATGTTTTACTTCGTACTTCGTACTCTGCACCTTGTACTTCATTTTGAAAGATGAATCTGGTCTTCTTGCACAGCCACACTAAGAAAAGCATGATTGGCACTTCTGTCAGTACCCCAACTACTGTGGCCAGCGCGGCACCTGAGTTGGCGCCGAACAGAGTTATCGCTACCGCAATTGCCACCTCGAAGTGATTGCTGCCTGCGATAATTGCAGTGGGAGCCGCGTCCTCATATCTCAGACGGATTATCTTTGCAACGCCGTAAGTGAGAGCAAATACTACAAGTATGTTCACAAAAATTGCCACTGTTATCATGGCAATTATTGCCGGCAGCTTTACTATGACATAACCCTGAAGGCTGAAGAGCACTACCAAAGTCACAAGAAGTGCTACGATGGCAACTGTCCTCAGAGGTGCCACGAGTCTCCCTTCAAACCAGGTTAGGCCTTTTCTCTTTATGGCCAGAGTCCTTGTCACATATCCTGCTGCCAGGGGCAGACAGATGTATATCAACACCGAGAAAGCGATTGTGCCCCACGGAATTCTAATGCCGGAAAGTCCAAGCAGAAGACCCGCGAGCGGCGCATACAGGAAGATCATGGTGAGCGAGTTGACGGCGCACATCACCAGAGTGTGTCCCATATTCCCTTCTGCCAGATAGGACCACATGAGAACCATTGCGGTACATGGTGCCACTCCGAGGAGAATCATGCCCGCCCGGTATTGCAGGGCGTCATCATATGGGATAAACCTCTTGAAGACGACGGCCATGAATAACCAGGCAAGGAAGGCCATGGTGAAAGGTTTTATGCCCCAGTTCGAGATCAAAGTGGCAGCAATCGGTTTGGGTGTTCTTCCTGCCTTCACCACTCTCTTGAAATCTATCTGCACCATTATGGGGTATATCATCCAGAAAAGGCAGAAGGCAACCGGGATGGAAACACGGGCAACTTCCATTCTGGACAGGACATCCGAGATCTGAGGCAACAGCCTGCCCATCGCGATGCCCGCGGTGATGCACAACAACACCCATACGGTCAGAAATCTCTCCCACACACCGAGTTTACGTTTCTTTTCCATCGTTTATCCTCTCAGCACGCGTGCGTCTTAGAGGCTCTAACGAGTTTCTTGAGATCAGCTCTAAGTAGACTGTTCTGGTTTCGGGAAAGCCTCACCGCCTTGAGCAATTGCCTGTGGACGGCATTCCTTGGACTCGTGAGGGAGTAGTAGATCCAGAGCCGCTTACGTTTGTGTTTCACCAGGCCGGCATTCTTAAGATATGTAAGGTGTCTTGAAGACTTTGATTGAGTCGCACCCAGGATCTGCATCACCTCACAGACGCATAACTCTCCTTCGAGCAGAAGGTTGACTATCCTCAGCCTTGTCCTGTCTGAGAGGGCCTTGAACATAGAGAGGGTCTGTTCCAATGACTTTCCCCTTTTACCGTATATCCGCATAAACGAATATAGGCGTTCCTCTCGTTTTGTCAAGACCAAAGTACAGCTTCAGTTTCACGGATGGCCTGCTTTCGTCCTTGACAAAAACGTGGGACCCGTGTATGTTACATGCGGATATGCGCATATAAGCATAAAGGAGGAGGCGTGGAAAAGACTCTGAGACTCTTCAAAGCCCTCTCGGGCGAGACCCGTTTGAGGGTTGTCAGGCTGCTTCAGCACAGGGACAACCTCTGCGTGTGTGAGATAATGCAGGCGCTCGACATATCCCAGACCAGGGCATCCAGGAATTTGGGCATATTGAAGGAGGCAGGCCTGGTGTCGAGCAGGAGAGCGGGTTTGTGGGTTGAGTATTACTTGGACAAAAACGGGATGGGCGCAAATGCAAAAGCTCTGCTCAAGGTTCTGTCCGGCTGGGCCGATAAATCAGGCGTGCTCAAGAAAGACCGAAAGAGGTTGGCAACCTCATGTCGAGTCGGTCCAAAGGCAGTAGGAAGATGCAGGTGACCTGAGGATGCGTGAATACTGGAAATTTATCCTGATCGTTCTTGTATTTCTTGCGGCCTATCTCATGCCGCTGGCCAGTTCCCGATTCCACAGTGCAATATATGAGGCGTTGGTGATGGTTCAGGAGTATGCTCGGGAGCATGTGCTCTTCTGCCTTGTCCCAGCCTTTTTCATAGCTGGCGCGATAGCGGTTTTTGTTTCGCAAGCGGCTGTTATCAAGTACTTTGGCGCTAAAGCGAAGAAATGGTTATCCTATAGTGTGGCGTCTGTGTCTGGAGCGATTCTTGCGGTCTGCTCTTGCACCGTCTTGCCTCTTTTTGCGGGGATATACAAGAGGGGAGCAGGCATCGGACCTGCTACCGCCTTCCTGTATTCCGGCCCTGCGATAAATGTCCTTGCCATTATCTTGACGGCACGGGTTCTCGGGTGGCAGCTTGGCCTGGCCAGAGCGGTAGGGGCTGTTTTTTTCGCGGTCGTGATTGGGTTACTTATGGCGCTCATATTCAGAAAGGAAGACCGTGAAAGAAGTGCGACTGGTTTTGACCAGGACGAGGAAACAAGGCAGAGTCCCATTCAGAGCCTGATCTATTTCCTGACTCTGGTCTTGATACTCATCTTTGCCGCATGGGCCAGGCCGAAGGAGCCTGCCGGGCTCTGGTGGGGGGTCTACCGTATCCACTGGTATCTCGTGGCGGCCCTGCTTGTGGCTCTTGGTTTTGAACTTGTGAGGTGGTTTAGGAAAGCTGAACTCCGGCAGTGGGTGGATTCCACATGGGGTTTCTCTAAACAGATACTCCCTCTTCTTTTTGCTGGCGTGCTTGTAGCAGGTTTCCTGATGGGAATGCCAGGTTCTGACAGAGGTATTATCCCTTCACGCTACATCACAACCCTAGTTGGTGGAAACTCGTTGTTGTCGAATTTCACAGCCTCAGTGATCGGGGCCCTTATGTACTTCGCTACTCTCACTGAGGTGCCGATCCTTCAGGGACTGCTGGGCAGCGGGATGGGTTATGGGCCGGCACTGGCTCTTCTCCTCGCGGGACCGGCACTGAGCCTTCCCAACATGTTTGTCATACGTAGTGTTCTTGGGTCGAAAAAGACGCTTGTATACATACTACTGGTGGTAATTATGGCCACAATCACGGGTCTTATCTTTGGGTCCATGATGGAAGGGGGGGCAAAAATATGGCCTGGTTAGTGGGTTATCCCAGGGACAAGATAGATTGGTATCCCGCAATTGATTCAGAAAAGTGTGTTCAATGTGGGGTGTGTATGAATTGCGGCAAGAAAGTATACGACTGGACCGATAAGGGGGCTGTTGTCGCGCGACCATACCAATGCGTGGTAGGATGCTCGACCTGCGCAAATCTATGCCAGGGAGAGGCCATTTCTTTTCCGAACATAGAAGGGATACGGGAGATCTATAGAAGAGAGCGCATCTGGAAAAAGATCAAGAAGCATTTAACTGCACAGGGCAAACTGGAAGTCAAAGAAAGACAGCAGAATAACGGGGAATAAGGTGCAAGTCACCCGGGCGAATGTGTAATGAGAAAATCTCTTCTATTCAAAGAACGTACCCTGGCTAATGGGGGACGCTCCAGACTGGCAACAATAGTCTTGTGTCTTGTGGGGCTGGCTCTCGTGCTTTTCTGTGTTTTGAGTTGTGATAGAGTGGGTGAACAGGGTAGTAATCCAGAAGGAACCGAAACAGAGCCAGTACAAACGGGAGCCAAGAGTGAAAAAGCAAAGGTGACTTTTATTGAGCTCGGTTCGGTCAGATGTATCCCCTGCAAGCGAATGCAGCCTATCATGAAGGAAATCGAGGAAGAATATAGAGGTCAGGTGAGGGTTATCTTTTGTGATGTGTGGACAAATGAGGGACGGCCTTACGCCAGCAAATATCGGATAAGAGTGATTCCGACGCAGGTCTTTCTTGACAAGGATGGGAAGGAATACTTCAGGCACGAAGGGTTCTTTCCTAAGGGGGACCTTGTGGAAGTGTTGAAGCGACAGGGGGTGAAGTAGCAATGAATGCATCTTTGTGTACGACCTGGGACTGCAGGGGGTAGCTGTTGTGTCCAGCAAAGTGAAGATGCTGTGGGTTGGAAATGGCCAGGTGGGACTCGTCGGTCTGGACGAGGTCCTTGAACAAACCAAGGCAAAAGCTCTGACGGGAGAGGCTATCAAACAATTTCTTCTCAACGAGACAAGAAAAAGAAACTATGTGCCGGAATCCGCCGAAGACGAATACGCCGAGGCCCTCATGCGAGAATACCGGCGATATTGCGGCGAAAGTGTGGATGAAGTGCCTCCTGGCGTCCTTTTTGTAGAAGTGTTGGGCCCAGGCTGTCCGGAATGTGACCATATGGAGCTAGAGGTCAAAAATGTCCTTTCAGACCTGGGCATAGGCGGACACGTTGAACATGTGAGAGATAGGGAGAAGATGAAGAAGTACAAGGTTTTTGGCGGGCCAGGATTGGTGATAAACGGCAAATTGAAGGCCGCGGGCAGGGTTCCGAGCCGTAAGGAACTCGAGAAATGGTTGAAAGAAGCGGAAGTCAAGTAGGCCAGAAGAGAGGGGAAGCGGAGAGACCCACAGTTGTCGTGGGATGTGCTGGTATTGGAAAAATCATGGGCACCATAGCTGCTGAATCGGTTCGAAGTCTTGTGAATACCAAGGGTCTTCAGACTGTGTGCTTGCCCCTCGTGATCATGGATGATGAAGAAACGTTGGAAAGACTGCGCAGAAGTGACTGTGTAGTCGTTGAGGGCTGCCAGGAGTCCTGTGTGTCAGAGACCCTGGCCAGTAAGGGGATAGCAGCTATGGCCCGCATGGAGGTACTTCAGCTCTGGTCAAAGAATGTCGAACTGAGACCGAAGTCTATTCTGGAGCTGGGTGAAGACGGCATCAAGCTCAGAGACATTCTAGTCGAACGCATCATGACTGAGATCGGGAAAATCAGGGGAGAAGCAGGGTGACCTACCTGGGGAAGAAAGTGGGAATTGTGTGTTGCGGCGGGGATGAAAGCCCCCTTGGGATAATCTCACGTAAGGCGACACTGATGGTGCTCAGGCGCCTGAGGCGGGGGACCACAACAACCGTGTGTTTGCCCCTTTTTTCTACTGGGGATGAAGACTACAGATTGTTTGCCCGTTTTTATCCTACGATTGCCGTGGACGGTTGTGGCAAGTTGTGTGCGAAAAATGTGACGTCCGCCATGAGTGCAAAGGTGGTTACCAGCATATCTATCGAAGACTTTGTCGAAAGACTGGGCCTTGATCCCTCATCCGCGGCTTCTGACACTCTTGTGCAGAAGGTCGCGGAGGAGATTTCGTCGGCTGTTGACAGCATACTGGCAGAACGTGGCGAAATAGAGCCAGAGCCTGAGGCTGAGGATGAAGAGGGAGTCTCCTACGAGAAATGTGCTTGCGGGATAGATCTTCCCGTACAGACTCTTGTAGTCGGGGGCAAACCAATGAAGGTTCGCGCTCTTCCGCTCATATTTGAGGAGTCGTACAAGGAAAATGAAGGCCTTGGGCAGATTATGAGTCTAGTGGCTGCATACAATCCAATTCCCGAGGGGATGGAGCGGGATGTGGAAGAGTCAGTCAGCGAGGCCTACAAGAGGTTCTTGAAGAAGATGATCAAGAAGAATCGAACGACTAAATAGGAGGGAAGCGTGAAGGTCGAAGTTTTTGGGCCAGGATGTCCGCGGTGCAAGAAAACCGAGGAGAACGTTCGTGAGGTTCTTAGGTCCCTCGAGATTGATGCCGAGGTTGTTCTTGTAAAGGATATAGAGGAGATGACATCGCGAGGAGTCTTGAGAACGCCCGCGGTGTTTGTGGATGGGAAGAAAGCGTCGGAAGGAAAGGTACCTGGACCGGAAGAGATAAAGGAGTGGCTGACCGGCAAGTAGACAGCAGTCACAGATTGATTCGAACTGGTAGAGGTTGATTCCCATGGAAAAGACACGCACTATTGTGTCAGTCGTGATGGCAGTCGTTCTCGCCATATGGGTGCTGTGTGGGTGTTCGCGTGATAGCGAACACGCGCATTCAAACGCGCTTGAATCGAGTGACCGTTCCGCTAGTAACGGGCAGCACAAAGATGCTGCAGCAGAAGTCGCGTCAACGGCAGTTAGTGTTGACAATGTTCGCTTTGTGCTGATTGTATCTAGTGAGACTTGCCAGTGTGCTCTCGAGAAGTGCCGTGAGAACGAGAAATATCTGGCGGAGACACTTCGCAGGCTTGGCCTTGGCTCCAATCTGGACATTGTTGATCATGCCAAAGAAGAAGACAAGGCTGTTCAGCTCTTCAAGGAATACCGAGTTCACTTCATCCCTTCTTTTCTTGTGCTTGACGGAGACGGAAAAGTCCTCTTCAAGAATGAGTGGGACATCGACCACATTGCGTTTGAGGAGTTACTGACCAGCTTAGGGAATACACAATGATTCAGTCTCTAATATCAGGCGCTGAGCAGGCCATAAGAAGCTCCCCGTGGCTTGCTCCCTTGCTTGTCTTCCTCGGAGGACTGCTGACAGCTTCAAATCCGTGCGTCTTGGCCATGATACCTCTGGCTATCGCTTTTGTCAGTGGGAATGAGTCAGTCAAGTCATGGCGAAGCGGTGCGCTGTTTTCACTCTTTTTTGTTTTGGGGCTTTCGTTCACATTTGCTATTTTGGGCGTGATTGCTGCGCTGGCCGGGAGGTTGCTGGGTGATGTCGGACCATTCTGGAAATACATAATCCTCATTGTATGCCTTGCCATGGGTGGCCACCTACTTGGGTTCCTCAAGTTCAGATCTTCCTTCTCGAGCCGAATCGAGGTCAGAAAAGGGGGGTTTCTCGGAGCTTTCATCTTGGGTCTCCTTTTTGGTACAGTCTCGACCCCGTGTGCAGCTCCCATTCTTGTAGTACTTCTAACGTATCTGGCAGCGAGCAAGAGCAGCGTACCTTTCGGGGTCTTGCTTCTCTTCTGCTACGCTCTGGGACACTCCGTTCTTGTCCTGGCCTCTGGAGTTTCCTTCGGGTTTGTGAAACAGGTGGTAAGTTCTGAAAGATTTGCTAGAACGAATATGTGGCTGCAAAAGGGCGCAGGGATCCTTATTATTGGGGTCGGCGTCTTTTTGTTCCTCTCCAGGTAGATCCTGCACATAGTACACCAACCTCCAGGAGTAGTCTCCCGGTTTTCTCAGAATACCGCTTGACAAGACTTGATAGTCGGCGTATATTTAGTTGAAAATGAAAGTCAAAGTCAAAAATAGTTCGGAACGGGTGGCGTTGCTCCAGTTCAAGAAGTACATTCGCTCTCAGGGCCTGAAATGGACTCAACAGAGGGAACTGATAGGGTCGTTGTTCCTCAGCAAAAGGTCCCATCTCAGCGCCCAAGAGGTCTATGATGAAGTGAGGAAGAAGGACCCGAGAGTAGGATATTCCACGGTGTACAGAACACTGAAGCTTGCCGTTGACGCGGGTCTTGTCTCTGAACGGAGATTTGGGCCTGATGAGACCCTTTTCGAGCCTGCTACAGAAGAGAAACATCATGACCACTTGATATGCAAGAAATGCGGAAGGATTATTGAATTTGAGAACGCAAAGATAGAGGATCTCCAGAAGGAGGTTGCCAGGGAGAAGAACTTCGAGATTAGAGAACGCAGGTTGGTCCTCTACGGTTACTGCAGCAAATGCCACCAGCGGAGGAGGAGACAATGACATGGAAACAATGAATCTTACGCAGCTGGAGTCCGGACAGTCCGGAGAAGTCGTCTTTATCGAGGGTGGTCGCAACGTGACGTGTAAGCTGAGCGTCATGGGGATAAGAGTTGGTGTGACGGTCACAAAGATCACCAGTCAGTTGATGAGAGGGCCAGTCTCAATCCAGGTGGGAGGCACTCAGCTTGCCATAGGTTACGGCATGGCGAGAAGAATCATTGTTGAGGTAGATGAATGAAGGCCGTCCTCCTTATGGGGAACCCGAACGTGGGGAAGAGTGTACTCTTCTCACGGCTCACTGGAGTCTATGTAGTCGCCTCGAACTACCCCGGTACGACCGTAGAGTATACTAAAGGTTTCATGATGCTGGGTGGAGAAAAGGCTGTGGTCATCGATGCTCCTGGAACCTACACTCTAGAGCCGGCCTCAAGAGCTGAGGAGGTTGCATCCGAATTGCTGGAGGAAGCTGACGTGGTCATCAATGTTGTGGATGCCACAAATCTTGAGCGCAATCTCAATCTCACCCTTGAGCTCATCAAGAAAGGAATTCCCTTCATCATCGCCCTGAATCTATGGGACGAATCGAAACATACAGGAATCTCTATTGATGTTAGGAGCCTTGAAGAGTCGCTTGGTGTGCCGGTTGTCCCAACCTCCGCCATAAGCGGAGAGGGGATCAAGACTCTGGTGTCCCGGGTGGCAGAAGCAAATCCGGGCTCCTACCAATACAAGGAAGAGGAGAGGTGGTTTGAGATCGGGAGGCTTGTGGATTTTGTGCAGAAGGTGAGCCATCGCCACCACACTTTCCTTGAAAGGCTGGCAGATGCTTCGGTAATGCCGGCCACCGGGATTCCCATAGCACTAATCGTTATGTTCGCAATCTTTCAAATCATAAGATGGGTGGGTGAGAGTCTCATAGCATATGTCTTTGAACCCATTTTTGAAAAGCTTTGGGCTCCGCTTGTAATGAGGCTCTCTGCGCTGCTTGGCTCAGGAGGTTTTATCCACGACGTATTGATCGGGAAGTTGGTTGAGGGCGAGATCGATTTTGTGGAATCCCTGGGGCTGTTGACCACAGGGCTGTTTGTCCCTTTTGCCATGGTCCTTCCGTATGTTTTCGCGTTCTATTTTGTGTTGAGCTTCCTGGAGGATTCCGGCTATCTGCCCAGATTGGGCGTCCTGGTTGACACGGTTATGCACAGGTTGGGGCTTCACGGGCTGTCAGTAATTCCCATGCTCCTGGGTTTGGGGTGCAATGTTCCAGGAGCCATGGCCACCAGGGTACTGGAGACCCGAAGGGAAAGGTTCATCGCAGCCACGTTGATGGCCATATGTGTTCCCTGTATGGCACAGATTGCAATGATTGTAGGCCTTGTTGGGAGACACGGTGCCGCCGGGCTGGGTGTCGTTTTTGGAACCCTTTTTGCTGTCTGGATAATCATCGGTCTGGTGATGAACCGTTTTCTTAAAGGTGAGAGTCCGGAGATTTTCGTCGAGATCCCTCCGTACCGGCCCCCCTATCTTGTCGGGCTAATGAAAAAACTGTGGATGCGGACGACACATTTTCTCAAAGAGGCGGTGCCGTGGGTCATTATTGGAGTATTCATTGTAAACATCCTCTACGCGCTTCATATAATTGACTTTATCGGAAAAATAACCGCTCCTGTCATCACACGAGTTCTGGGACTTCCTCGTGAGGCAGTTGGGGCTCTTATCATAGGGTTTCTGAGAAAAGATGTTGCGGTGGGAATGCTTTCGCCCCTGGGACTTAACTTGCGTCAACTCATCGTGGCAAGCGTGGTTCTAACCATGTATTTCCCATGTGTGGCGACATTCATCATCTTGATCAAAGAATTGGGCATAAAGGATATGGCCAAATCGGCTGTGATCATGGTCACGTCCGCTGTTGCCGTGGGCGGAATCCTTAATCTTATACTAAGAATCTTCTAGCTGTTACCCAGAGCTCCCGCATTTGTAGGGGCAGGGTCTCCCTGCCCAAACGAAGAGGGCGCGGAGACCCTCCTTCGCCTTGCCTGACTACGGAGTGCAAGCTAACGCATGGCTTCGGAGGACAGACCGGCCCCTACATTGCGCATCTTAGTACGGAGGGACAGCAGATCCTTCGACTCCGTCCTTCGCCTACTGCTCAAGACTTGTCTCAGGACGAAAAATGACTCGTGCCATCTAAGGATGGCATGGCCCTTTTCCGTTTGACTTTGATTTTTGCAATCTGCAATTTGAAATCAGTAGTTTAAGTGTCTATCTCCCGTACCTTCCCATTAGCTGTCCCTGAGCGAGGATGTGCCCTTCCATGGCTGCGAGGAGCTCTTTTTTTGTTATACCTGAATCAAGAGCAAGGTCTGTATCAAGGGCATAGAGCTTGAAAAAGTACCTGTGTGGCGCGCCTTTGGGCGGACATGGGCCGCCGTAGCCAATTCTTCTGAAGTCTGTGATTCCCTGCTTCACACTCTCCAGAACTGTCCTTTCGGCCGGCACAGCCTCTGGCAAGTCAGTCGTATCTGCAGGTATGCCATATATCACCCAGTGAACCCAGATCCCCATTGGTGCGTCGGGGTCATCGCAGATTAGAGCAAGACCCCTGGTGCCGTCCGGCACCCCTGACCAGGACAGAGCCGGTGAAACATCTTCTCCATCACAGGTGTGCTTTCTGGGAATAATCCCACCTTCTTCAAATGCACTGCTCTTAATCTCGATTGACATAACCTTGCCAACCTCCTCTTTCGCTTTCTGATGCTCAGTCTCTTGACCAGCCTGGCAGCAAGCTACGGCGACCACCACTGCAATAACAAACAAGATCCGCAGCATATTTTGACCTCCTTTTCCTATTGCATTCGTTGCTACACTCTGGCATCCACAATTCTAGGTCTTCGGCCAACAATGTCAAGCACCTTACACCTCGTGAAACGAGGGCTCGTGAGACGAGCGCCCGTGGAACGAGCCAGGCGGGCAGGCCCCGTGTGTCTCGCTTCGCGAGAAACGGGGCAAGCAGGTATGAACTTCTGAACTTTTGTTATGCCGACGTGTCGTGTGGAATTTCGAATGGGAGCGGATGGGGGTCGGGAATTTCCTAGTTTCGTTTTGCTAGTCGTTGGCCTTCCGCGTCCAGTAGGGGCTGGAGATACCCTCAAATGCTGACATAGCTGCCGCTGCGCCTTCGCCCACAGCAGTGACGATTTGCCTTACTGCTCCAGTCACATCTCCTGCGGCATATATCCGAGGGATGTTGGTCTTGCCTTTTCGGTCCACTTTTATGAAGCCCGAATCCGACAACTCTATGCCCACTTCCGTAGCCAATTGTATGTTGGGGACCTCACCGATTGACACGAAGAGACCGTCAGTCTTTGCCTCCTGTGTAGTGTTGTCTTTCGTGTTTTTCAGTTTCACGCCATCGAGTTTGTCTTTGCCAAGGATCTCCTCGACGGCGGAGTCCCAGATAACCGGGATGTTCTCTTTCTTCACAGATTCCTGAAGGTATTTCTCCGCCCTGAACTGGTCTCTTCTGTGGACTATCCTGACGTTTGCACGGAGGCTCTTGAGATAGAGTGCGTCGGTCAGCGCGGTATTGCCGCCACCGACCACAATCACGTCCCTTCCTTTGTAGAGGTTGCCGTCGCACATGGCGCAGTAACTGACGCCATGTCCAAAAAACCTATCCTCGCCGCGTGCCTTCAGTTTTCTATATCGGGCCCCGGTCGCCAGAATGAGCGCTTTTGCCACATAGCGGGCCCGGTTAGTGATCGCCTCTATGTTCTTTCCGATTTTGATCTCCCTCACCTCTTCACCCTCTCGAACATTCACATAGTTCTGGGCATGGGCGCTGATCATCTCCATCAGCTTCTTTCCCGCGATATTATCAAAACCAGGATAGTTCTCCACTGATGGCGTTACCAGGACCTGTCCGCCGATGGTTTCCTTCTCCAGGACAACTGCATTAAGCCCGCTTCTCTCTGCGTAGATGCCGGCTGTCAATCCTGCTGGTCCGGCACCGACTATCACCACATCTGCTTCAACCATTTCTTCGTCAACAGAAGGTGCCCACTCTTCTACTGGTTCCAGTGTGACCAGCTCAGAAATGAATCTTTCTTCAGGCTCAAATCCAAGGCCCATAGTCTTACCATTTATTACTGTATGTGGAACCGACCCCACATTGTACTTCTTGGCGAGGTCAACATTTTCGTTCGAATCAACACACTCACCAGATACAAGGTCCGGTTTTTCAATGGCGGCCCTGAAGGCGTTCAAAACCTGGCCTGGGCAGTACGGGCATGCCAGGGTTACAAAAACCTGCACATTCCTTTTCTCACTTAGCTTGGATAGAATTTCCTTTGAGGCTTTCGAAAGACCGCTCTGTCTACGGGACACCAGCATAATTGTCTCGATAAATGACCTTCCCTCTTCACCTGCCGGCGCGCCCGTATATCGAATCCGGTATTGTTCGGGGTTGATGAGCACAGTGGGCGAGCTTGCAACGTCGTACTTCTTTGATTTTGCGTCGGCTACTGAATTCAAATTTACCTGTATCTTGCTGCTCAGTTTTGCCAGATCCCTGGTAAACTTCACTGTCACATCATTGTACGGATCGTTCTCCCCCTTCTTGGTGAAAACCTCGAGTACCACTTTTTCCTTCATTTCCTTGAACATCTCAAACAACGTCTGCCTGGCATCTCTTTCGATAAACCAGTCTTCTTCTTTTTCTTCAGTCTTCTTCCTCCCGGTTTTGGCCATGGTTTTTCTCCTTAGCAAGACTTTTCTTGCCCATATTACTCCAACACAGAGCAGTGTGCAATTAGATTGTTTCCAAGCATGGTAATCCCGCGAAGCGGGGAAGACACCTACAGACTTATGGCAGTTGCCGCACTGCCCAAGATGTCAAATGTCAAGTCAAAGATCCTGCCTGTCGCACGCAAAGCGCCCACTTTGCCCATCCGGGAGAGCAATCTGTTTGCGCTCCAGACCTTATACTCAATCCCTATTCCGGCAATCTTCAATCTTAAATCAGCAATCTTAAATGTAGGTAGTATACAATATGCGTAACTTTTGGTGTTGACGTAAGAGAAGCATCTGTCTAACCTGAGAAAGGAGAACACCAAACTCAGGAGGTTCAGATGCTTCCCGGACAAACAGAAGTTCGTCCAGAAAACAATGTAGCACCTAATGTAGCTGACGTCAATGATCTCTTTGATACCTGTGTAAGCCTTTCAGATAGTATTTGTGCTTCGCTCTTTGAGAATCTGATCTATATCCTTCAAAAGAACTGGCTCAGAGAGGATCTGGGGCGTCCGTGGAATAAAGAGGCGAGGGCTGGTCCTCTTGTCTGTCCTCGGTGTAGCCATAAGTCCTTCATTCGGAGAGGCTGGCGAAGTCGTAAGATCAGGACCTCCAGGGGGACGTATCAGATCCGTTTAGCTCAGGTCTCCTGTCGTAGATGCCAGAGGGTGTTTCGTCCTTATGCACTCAGACTGGGGATCCCTTCAACTCTTCGCTTTCTTCCAGAAGTCGAGGAGAAGATGATTGATCTGGCAACACAGCTTCCGTATGGTCGTTCTGGAGCAATCCTCTCAAGACTTATCGGGGTCCGGGTCTCGTGTGAAACGATCCGACGACGGATCTTCAGGAAGGGGAGCGAGGAGAAGGCTCGATCTTTGCCAGAGACAGTAGAGCACTGTATGGTAGACGACACTAAGGTGAAAGCGGGTAAGAGGACCAGAGGGGAAGAAGTCCATATGGCCATTTCTGTTGAGCGTGGTCCTTTGCTCTATGGTAGGCCCACATTGAAGAAAGATCTTCTTTTTCTCTCTCTGGGAGGGCCTAAACCATTGAAGAAGGTGTTGAAGCAGTTGAATCCTCAGCGTCTTGTTCACGATGGGTTCCTGAACCTCTCTGGCTGTGCACAGAAGGTTCAACGGTGTCGCTGGCATCTTCCCAATGACCTTCGGATCATTTTGTCTATGGATGGTATCAGATGGCGCAACACTGTTGCTGCTGCAAGGGAACTGAGAGAGATCTTGTGGCAAGAAGGTTCCTTAGCTTACGATCGCTTTACTCGGATGTTAGGGGAGCATGGGTTCCGAAAGTCTGCCACATATCTTAAGAATGCTCGGAAGGAGATATTTGCATATAGTGGAGACGAGAGCTTTAAGTTCACCACCACGTCGCCTCTGGAGAGAGAGATGCGAGAGTTGAATCGCCGGATGGATGTTGGAGCTCGGTGGAGCACACAGGGAGCCGAAAACATGGCCCGGGTTCTTTTTACCAGACGGTTCCGACACAGAAATCAGGTTCTCAAAGAGCAAGAACTACTAGAACCAGGTTAGGCGGAAAATGAGAAAGTTACGCTTTATGGTTGCTACCTAAATGTAAAGTGGCACCGTCCCCAGCCCAAATTGGACACCGCATGCATGGATCCGACTCTTTTACCGCTTTTTTTGGGTGGCGGAGGGATAGGGATATATGCTATATAGATATAGTTGATGAGGTATCCTATTCTTCCACAACTTTCGCAGGCGTCTTATACGGCAATCGACACAGTGTTTGGGGTGTTATGCGGATCGGCATAAACAATGTTATAATCAATGAAGAAGAATCCCAGATTAATTGACAGAAATTCATAGGATTAAGTTCATTAATAGCTTTAGTTTTTTCTTTACCGGTAATTGCAAAGACAACTAGAAAGGAGGTGAATTGAATGAAAATTCAGTCGCCTAAAGACTTTCTTGATGTTAGAGATGGCACGATACCAGAATGTAAATTTGATAACCTGAATATGTCGAACTCTCATTTTCACAATATCAATCTTTCCGACACAAACTTTGACGACATCAATATGAGCAAAGTGACATTTCATAACATAAATATGAGCGATGGAACGCTTGATTGTATTAATATGGGAGGTGTTAAATTCATACATATTGGTCCTGCACCAGATGAAGATGGTAAGCAAGAGAGACAACGCCCAATAACATTCGAAGAAATGATGCTCTGTGATAGCAAGTTCAATAAGGTTGATATGTCTGGAGTTGAAATCAAAGAATGTAATATCGAGGGCATGAAAATTGATGGCATTCTTGTTTCCGAGATGATCAAAGCTTATAAGAAACAAACTTAAGGTCTTTGCTCGGTGCTTGACACTATGACAGTTCTATTCCAGTTTCGTTCCGGCCCTCGTGGACGTATCAATCTTCTTGATACTTCTGCCTATCCATTTCTCGAAATCCTTTATCACCTTCTCCGCCGGTATGGTGGCACGTATGAACTTTTGCCTACTCCGGAGGGCTAGGTTGGCCGGTTTCGCCCGAAATGACGAAATCCTATCTTGCAGGCCAAGATGTCAATGTGTCACGCCTGGCACCGGGCCTGGTATTTTGTCTTCTCGAAAGAATTCGCTTGACAACTGCCGGCCCGTCTGATACAAAGGCTTGGAGAGTTGGGATAACTTAGACCCTTCAAACTAGTCCGGTGAGGCTAGAAAGGGGGTGGAGTGGTAGAAGAGGAAAAAACCTTCCCGCAAAAGGCGGGGAGGTATTTTTTTGAGCCTGCCCTTCTCGTTCTCGAAGACGGTTCTCACTATTTCGGGAGATCCCTTGGAGCAAGTGGCGAGACCGGAGGCGAGGTAGTCTTCAATACCTCGATGGCGGGCTACCAGGAGATTCTCACAGATCCTTCCTACAAAGGCCAGATAGTCATAATGTCGTATCCCCAAATTGGTAACTACGGAGTGAGGGATGAAGACCAAGAGTCCTCATCCACATATGTTGAGGGTTTCGTGGTGAAGGAATACACGCCGGCTGTCTGGCCGGACCGTAGAAGCGATCTGAATCATTTCCTGAAGGAACACTCTGTAGTTTCAATGGAGGGCGTGGACACACGGGCGATAGTCAAGCGCTTGAGAAGCAGGGGTTCCATGAGAGGGGTCATATCCAGCACGGATCTTAGTCCAGATAGTCTGCACAAGAAAGTATTGGCCGTGAGAGACATACGGGAGCTCAATCTTGTGGAGGGATGCTCATGCAAAGGGCCATATGACTGGAACGGGTTCAAGGCAAGCCAGGAACCTGGCATTCTTCGCGTGGTAGTATACGACTTTGGGGCGAAGAGAGGGATACTCAACTCTCTTTCTTCACTTGGGATCGCAGTTTCTGTAGTCCCCCATGACTTTCCGTCAGAGGAAGTGCTCAAGATGCGGCCAAATGGTGTCGTATTATCCAATGGACCGGGGGACCCGGAGATGGTAAGACACGCAATAGTGGCTGCCAGGACTCTCATGGGCAAGGTTCCTCTTTTTGGCATATGTCTCGGCCACCAGATACTCTGCCTTGCTCTGGGAGCGAGAATATACAAACTGAAGTTCGGCCATCACGGTGGAAACCATCCGGTCAAGGATGTAAGAACAGGAGAGGTGAAGATAACGTCTCAGAACCACAACTATGCAGCAGATGCAGAATCAATTGAAGCTCGCGGTGCAGAAGTTACTCACATAAACCTTTACGACGGAACTGTCGAAGGGATGAGGCACAGCGACGCGGATCTCTTTGGGATCCAGTACCATCCTGAGGCCTGTCCCGGCCCGAACGACTCACATTACCTTTTCAAAAGCTTCGTTTCTGCAATGGAAGAAGTTGCCAAGGCGAGATGACATAAGGAAGATCCTCATCATCGGCTCAGGCCCAATAGTCATAGGCCAGGCGTGCGAATTTGATTATGCCGGGACTCAGGCCTGCAGGGCGCTCCGCTCTGAAGGGTATGAGGTTGTCCTTGTCAATTCGAATCCTGCGACCATTATGACAGATCCTGAAATGGCTGAGCGGACTTACATCGAACCATTGACCACGGAGGTATGCAAGGCAATTATCTTGAGAGAAAAGCCAGATGCGGTACTGTCTACACTGGGAGGGCAGACCGGCTTGAACATCGCCTATTCGCTTGCACGTTCCGGATTCTTGGAGGAGCAAGGTGTTGAACTCCTCGGTGCTAAGCTGGAGGTGATAAAGAAGGCAGAAGATAGGTCCCTGTTCAAAACAGCAATGGACAATATATGTCTCGAGACACCGAGAAGCGTCTTCGTTGAATCTATGGAAGAAGCTGAGAAGAAGGTTCGGAATTTCGACTTTCCGCTGATTATCAGGCCGTACTTCACACTCGGAGGAATCGGGAGCAGTGTGGTTGAAGATCAAGGACAGTTCAGGCGGTCCATCGCCGCTGCATTGAATGCGAGTCCGGTGCATGCAACCCTGATAGAAGAGTTCCTGCTCGGCTGGCGAGAGTACGAGCTCGAGGTTATGAGGGATAGAAGTGATAACGCGATAGTCGTCTGTTCCATAGAGAACTTTGACCCAATGGGAATTCACACCGGAGACTCAATCACTGTCGCTCCTCAGCAGACGCTTCCCGACAAAGAATATCAGAAGATGAGGGATGCTGCGCTCATGGTCATCAGGGAGATAGGAGTGGACACCGGCGGGTCCAATGTTCAATTTGCATACAACCCTGAGGATGGGCGGATGCTCGTAATAGAGATGAATCCGAGGGTGTCACGATCCTCAGCTCTTGCTTCAAAGGCTACAGGATTCCCCATAGCCAAGATAGCCACCAAACTTGCCATCGGATACACTCTTGATGAAATCCCCAACGACATAACAGGAACTACACCAGCGTCTTTCGAACCCGTCCTCGATTACTGCGTCGTGAAGCTTCCCAGGTGGGCGAGTGAGAAGTTTCCAAAGGCGGATGCAACACTCAGCTCACAGATGAAGTCTGTAGGAGAGGTGATGGCAGTAGGAAGGACCTTCAAAGAGGCTTTCCAGAAAGCAATTGCGTCCTTGGAACAACCAAAGGCAGTTGATAGGTGGATCTCGGGGAATGGCGCGACACTGGAACAGGTGAAGAAAGCGCTGGCCGTTCCCAATCCGACTAGATGTCTGTACATGAGAGATGCCTTGAGGCTTGGCATGAGCATCGAAGAAATACACAGTCTCACCAAGGTTGACAGGTGGTTCATCACCAGACTGCTGGAGATTGTCAGTCTGGAGAAAGAGATCAAGAACGCTCCTCAGTTAACGCCTGAACTCCTGCGGGAGGCAAAGCGCAATGGGTTTGCGGACCTGGAATTATCTTATCTGATAGACAGGAATGAGGGGGAGGTTAGGGAGCTGAGAAGTAGGCACCGGATCTTGCCAGTAATAAAATCCGTGGACACGTGTGCGGGTGAATTTGAGGCTCGCACTCCTTACTATTACTCGACATATGAGACAGAGGATGAGTTCAAACCGACAGATTCAAAAAAGGTTGTGATTGTGGGAAGCGGCCCAAACAGAATTGGTCAGGGGATTGAGTTTGACTACTGCTGCGTCCATGCCTCACTGGCATTGAGAGAAGAGGGGTATGAATCCATAATGATAAACTCAAATCCGGAGACTGTTTCTACGGATTACGACATCTCGGACAGACTCTATTTTGAACCTCTGAGTTTCGAGCATGTGCTCAACATAGTAGAAAAGGAAGACCCATTCGGACTCATCGTCCAGTTGGGTGGGCAGACCGCTCTCAAACTTGCCGGGAGCCTGGCAAAATCAGGAGTGAGGATTCTTGGAACATCTCCGAACGACATAGACAGAGCAGAGGATAGGAAGAGGTTCAGAAAGGTGATAAACTCATTGGGTCTTAGACAACCCAGAAGCGCGACCTCGACAGACCTTGCTTCTGCCATTGAAGTAGCCAGCGAGATAGGCTATCCAGCCATAGTCAGGCCCTCCTATGTTCTTGGGGGTCGGGCCATGGAAATAGTCTATGATGATGCAAGACTGAAGGAAGTCATGGAGGAGGCCCTGTCTGAGTGTCCAGGCATGCCCGTTCTCATTGAGAGGTTCCTCGAGGACGCAGTCGAGGTTGACGTCGATGGCGTGAGCGATGGAGAGGAAGTCTTTGTGGGAGCGGTCATGGAGCACATTGAAGAAGCGGGTGTCCATTCCGGTGACTCCTCCTGCGTGATTCCAGCCTATTCTCTTGGCGAGGAGGCCATTGAAGAGATTGAAAGGCAGAGCGCACTTCTGGCAAAGGCGCTCAAAGTGTGCGGACTGTTCAATGTCCAGCTAGCAATCAGAGGCAATCGTGTATACGTTTTGGAGATAAATCCCCGAGCCTCCAGGACGATTCCGTTCGTTTCCAAGGCAATAGGCATTCCCCTTGTTAAGGTCGCAACCAAACTGATGCTGGGACGAAAGCTTAGAGAATTCGGGCTGAAGAAAAACGGGGCGCCAGAATACGTTAGCGTGAAGAAACCCGTCTTCCCCTTTGCAAGGTTTTCCGGAGTGGACACAATCCTCGGCCCGGAGATGCGCTCGACTGGAGAAGTAATGGGTATCGACTCCACCTTCGGAAGAGCATACGCCAAGGCTCAGCTTGCGTCTGAAGGTAGCCTGCCCATGTGCGGCACAGCTTTCATAAGCGTTAATGATAGGGATAAAAGAGCAATAATCTCATTGGCCAAAAGGCTGGAGTCCCTTGGGTTCAGGATTCTGGCCACCCGTGGTACAGCGAGGACTCTCAAGATGTCCGGGCTTGTTGTGCAGACCGTATACAAGGTGAAGGAAGGCAGGCCTGACATCGCACAGCTGATAACGCGGGGTGATGTTGATTTGGTGATAAACACCCCCCTCGGGAGAAGGTCGCGCTTTGATGAGCCTGCGATAAGAAGATCCGCGTTGAGGACAAACATACCATGTGTGACGACAATATCGTGTGCCTCCGCTCTGGTCACGGCTATTGAGGAGGCCAGAGAAAACTGGATTTCCGTCCGGTCACTCCAGGAATACCACGCCTGAAGACCTTCGGTCTCCACTCGAAAATACGAATTGGAAAAGACGGAAGGCGGAGTCGTGAGAGTAGCCAGCGACGGAGTCCCTTCGATACTCTCCTCGTGGAGCGAGGCCCCGTGTATCTTACTTCGTGAGAAACGGGGTAGGCAGGATGAGCTCCGGATCTCCCAAAAGCAGATTCTTCGTCGGTCCCCTCCTCAGAATGACATCGGTCTTTTGTCATCCTGTTTACTCTGTGTTAAAGGTCACAAGCAAGGCGTGGTGAGCTTGTTACACAGAGTTAATCCCGAGCGAAGTCCTGAGTTCTTCGAAGGACGAATCGAGGGGAGCGGAGTCCGAAGGACGGAGTCCCTTCGATACTCTCAGGATAAACTCCGGATCTGCTTGTGCCAGATTGCTTCGTCGCGCTGACGCACTCCTCGCAATGACATTTTCTCGTTTGCCTGCCCGAAGAAGTTGGCGATGCAGAAGTTGGGTCATTCTAGGAATCTTCTAAAAACCACAATGAGGGGGAAAATGGCGCCTCTACAGGTAGCCCATAAGACCTTACTGTATAGTGGTTTACGGCCTCTACCGCCCGATGTTCAGATTGACATCGACAATTGCGCAAACAGTATTGACGAACGACAAAGGACATGATAAGATGAAAATTCCCCTGAGGCCGGCTGGTCTGAGTCCAGTTGCCGGCCGAGGGGAGTGTACATCACACATCTAAGTGGGGGGAGGTTCCCTGCTCAAAATATCCGGACAAATGTCCGGTCGTAGAAAGGAGGAGAAGGTGGCAGCGCTTAAGGAGAAGTTGAGGGAGAAAATCCCGGGCTGGCGTGAAAGGGCTGGTGGCTTGGTCAAGGAACACGGCGACCACGTCATATCAGATGTCACAGTCCGGCAGGCATATGGCGGCATGAGAGGCGTGAAAAGCATGGTCTGCGACACGTCACTTGTTGAGCCTGAAGCAGGCCTGATCATACGGGGCACTCCTATCAAGGACCTGACCAAAAAACTTCCCGAGGAGATTTTCTTCCTTCTGTGCACGGGCGAGCTGCCGGATGCAGATGCCCTGAAGTCTCTTCAGGACGAGATGAGGGCAAAGGCGAAGGTTCCGGGCTATGTATGGAAGGTTCTGGAGGCGATGCCTGAGGATTCTCATCCGATGACCATGCTCGACACCGGCATACTGTGCATGCAGAAGGAGTCCATCTTCAGGAAGAAGTATGATGAGGGTGTTCAGAAGTCCGAATACTGGGAGTGGACTCTTGAGGACGCCATCTCATTGCTTGCTAAACTGCCGACGCTGGCAGCAGGAATGTACAGGATGCGCTTCAAGAAGGGTCCTCGCATAGATCCCGATCCCAAGTTGGACTGGGGAGGCAACTACGCACACATGCTTGGCGCAAGTAACCATAAGGAATTCGCGAACTTCATGCGCCTGTATCTGGTTCTCCACTGCGACCACGAGGGCGGGAATGTGAGCGCTTTTACCTGTCGGACAGTCAATTCGGCTCTCTCCGACATCTACTACTCTCTGTCTGCTGGTCTGAACGGTCTGGCGGGGCCACTCCATGGTCTTGCCAACCAAGAGTGCCTCAGGTTCGTGCTTGGAATCCTGGAGAAGTTCGATAACAAGGTTCCGGGTGATGAGGAACTGAAGAAGTTCACGTGGGATGTTCTCAATTCCGGAAGGGTCGTTCCAGGCTACGGCCACGCTGTTCTGCGTGCTACCGACCCGCGCTTCAGCGCTTTCCATGCGTTTGGTCAGCAGGTTTGCCCTGATGATCCGGCGTTCAAGACGGTGGATCGGCTTTTTGCCCTTGTGCCAGACATACTCAAAGAGCACGGAAAAGCGAAGAACCCCTATCCGAACGTGGACGCGGGCTCTGGTTCTCTCCTGTACTTCTTCGGATTGAAGGAGTTGGACTACTACACCGTTCCATTCGGGATTTCTCGTGCCATGGGTCTCTGCTCCCAGGCAATCGAAGCGAGAGCAATGATGAGTGCTATTACCAGACCGAAGTCAGTGGTCACCGAATGGGTGAGTAAGGAGGTTCTGAGCTAAGCCCGATCCTCCTGGAGTATTCAGTGTGAGCAGCGCCCATTGTGGCGCTGCTTTTTTTGTGGCAATCGCCATGTGCAGCATGTTAATCTTGTTGAAGTTCTTCATCCGGGAGGTGAGATATGCGCCATTCCTGCTTACAAAGTGGTTGACCTTGGGCTTGTTCACATACCTGAAGGGAGGAGACTGTTTCCAGAACTGACGACCATGGAAAACCTCATCCTGGGGTCGCTGCGGCCGGAGGCAAAGACGAAAAGGGCAGATTCATTGGAATGGGTGTTCGGACTGATGCCCAGGCTGAGGGAAAGAAAAAGCCAATTCGCGGGGACATTGAGTGGGGGAGAGCAGCAGATGCTTGCTGTGGCAAGAGGACTGATGTCCAGACCCAAACTATTGATGTTTGACGAGCCATCGCTTGGCCTGGCTCCTCTTCTGGTGAAGCAGGTCTTTGATGTCGTGGAGAAGCTCAGGACAGAAGGGATTACAGTCCTGATAGTGGAGCAGAATGTCCGACAGAGTCTCCAGATTTGTGACAGGGTCTATGTGCTTGAAAATGGTAGGATTATTATGGAAGGAAGCAATCTGCTCGAAGACGACAGAGTCCGAGAAGCTTACCTGGGACTCTAATCTCCGCGACCCACTGCCGCCGGAAATTAGGAAATTTAGAAAATGAGAAATTGAGGAAGTAGAATCCTGCCGACCTCGCCCCACGAGCCCCGGAGTGTTTTTGTAATCTGTAATTCGTGATGAGTAATTTATTACCTATCTCACTAGCAAGAGAAGTTTTGATTTAGTCGTAGTGGGTGATTCATACTTGCAGACATAAACTCCAGAGGGGACCTGTTGGCCATTGCGGTCGTCGCCTGTCCAGACCACGCTGTGCATGTCGACAGCGGGGACACCATCTACGAGTGTCCGTACAACCCTTCCAGCGACGTCGTGAATGGTCAGTCTCAGTCTTGTGTATCCGTCAGCGTAATAAGAAATTGTGCATGATTCATAGAAAGGATTGGGGCCCAGGCGCAGGATATTGTCTTCGCTTCTCAGCGAAACTGGGCCTTCCGCCACGCCCACTCCCGTTATGACCCGTATGTATTCCTGTGGAAAAGGTTCGTCGACCCATCCCCCGGCGAAGTTCATGTAGTTCGCCCTTGAGGTTGGTAGAACCTCTACGGGTAGGAGGCCCGTGTCAGATGCGGTCACCCGGAAAGTCACACTCCAGTCTTCTGCAAGGCCCAGTTCTCCAACAGTCCATTCTGCCGCTCTTCCCGCGACTCTATCGGGGACTATGGAGAAAGACCCGGGAACGTAGTTGAATCTTGAGTCGAGACGCTCAATGACCGACAGATGCCGGGCGGCAAGATACGTAGGAACCATGCGTATACTCTTTAGAATCTCAGGGATCATCGACAGGTCAGGGTAGTGCCAGTAGGTTTCACTGTCCGGCTCGCTCACAATGAGTCTGAGTGTTTCCTCGCTCGCCGGGCTCCCGAAGCCCAGCGCGTAGATAAGAGTTCCTGAAGCCTTTGCATTCTGTGCAGCCTCAAAAGGGTCTGAGCCGCTCGTGGAAGAGCCGTCTGACAGTAAAAGTATCACTGGAAGATTGCTTTCCTTGCGGCGTGGGCTGGTAAGCTCAGCCTGAGCCAGATTGATGGCATCTCCAAGGACAGTCCAACCGCCAGCCTTGAGACTGTCGATCAGAGGGAAAAGCATCCAATGGAGGTGACTCAGTTCACTCAACAGTACCGCATCAGTGCCAAACGCGACAAGTCCTGACTGCTCGGTCGTTGGGTCAAGACCCATGCAGATGCATCTGGCGGCAACTTTTGCAGTTTCAAGTGGAGCACCCTCCATACTGCCCGAGACGTCAATCGCAAAAATGAGGTCTATAGCCATCGGAGCTATCGTATCGCCTATTCCTTCGACAGTCAGCGTAACCTCGGCCTCATCAGGGACGCCGGTGCCTGCGAGATAGATTTGATCCGGCCAAACAGACTTATCAGTTGTGACTCGTGGGAACTCATTGGAGGCCGCGGCTGCTGCAAGGAGTGCACAACACAAGACTAGTGGAGGCCACTTCATTTTCTACCTCCCCCTTGAAGGTTAAACAAGCTCCATTCAGCGCATCACTTATACACTATGCTCCTGCCGGATGTGGATATCAAGTCTTTTCTCATAAATCCTAGCCACTCACCCATTCCACTCCTGGCAGGTCGAGCGTGCGAACTGGCAAATACAAGATCTGCGATTCTGAACCTACAAACTTGACTCCTAGCATCTCTTCTGCTAGGCTCGCGAATGAGGTACATCATGGACAAGGTAGAGTACAGGCCGATAGGAGTGATACACTCGCCTTTTAGAGAACCAAAGGGCGTGCCCATCCAACCGTCAGGGCGCAAGGGGATAAAGGGAACAGTTGAGCTTGAGCCACAATATGAGGTAGGCCTGAAAGACGTGGAAGGGTTTTCCCACATAATTCTCATCTATCATCTACACTTATCGCAGGGGTATTCACTTGAGGTTTTGCCGTTTGTGGATCATGTAAAGAGGGGACTTTTTGCTACCAGGGCACCGAAGCGACCCAATGCAATAGGCATATCCGTTGTCCCTCTGGAAAAGATAGAAGGAACCACGCTCTACATTTCTGACCTGGATATTGTTGATGGAACTCCTTTACTCGACATAAAGCCGTATATCCCCAAGTTTGAAAAAACCGAAGATATACGAATAGGATGGCTGAAAGACAAGGTGCGCCGCACTGAGGACGCAGTCGCCGATGACCGATTCACTCCCTGACTACCCAACCCCCCACCCACGAAAATAGAGAATAAGACCTGTAACCACGAGATTACACTAGATTAACACAGAAAAACCCTGACCCTATGGCTAGTCCAGAGAAAAGAAATCTTGTGGTAATCCGTGAAATCTGTGGTTTCGTGTGGAGTGTGTCAGAATGAGAATGCGGAGGGGCAGAGCTTGGCCAGGACGCACTCCGCGCACTTCGGTCTTTGGGCGTTGCACACCTTTCTCCCGTGCCATATCAGAAGATCAGTAATCCTTGCCCAATCCTTCGTGGGAGTGATTTGCATCAGGTCTTGTTCAATCTTGTTTGGATCTTTGTTCTTGGTGAGGCCCAGCCGTTGGCTGAGCCTTCGGACGTGCGTGTCTACAGCGATTCCTTCAATCACCCCGTATGCATTTTGAAGTACAATATTGGCTGTCTTCCTTGCAACACCCGGGAGCGTTAGCAGTTCCTCCATAGTCCTTGGGACCTGGGAGTCGAATCTTTCTATTAGGGCCGCCGAAGCTGCTCTTATGTTCTTTGTCTTGTTCCTGAAGAAGCCTGTTTGTCTTATTTCTTTCTGCAACTGCATAATGTTTGCTTTAGCATAGTCTTCAGGAGACTTGTACTTCTTGAACAAAACTGCGGTAACCTCATTCACCTTTGCATCCGTGCACTGCGCCGAAAGTATCGTGGATATGAGCATCTCTAGCGGATTCCTATGCTTCAACGCCGTCTTTGCGTCCGGAAACTCTTTGCTCAACACTCGGATAATCCGGGTTACTTTATTTTTCAATTTGGGGTCGGGCTTTTTGACCCTGGTTTTCTTATTACCTGTCACCTATCGCCCTCTAAAACGAAATTGCGAAATCACGAAATTCCACCTTCAGCCCCACCCTTGGAGAGCAAGAGGAAGGGGGAGTTTCGTAATTAGTAATCACTAATTCGTAATTTGTTTACGTACTCAGTCGCGGCCATCCCTGCTATTGTTCCTTCACCACAGGCAATGACTACCTGTCTATACCTCTTTGAACGTATGTCGCCTACCGCGTATATGCCTGGCGTAGACGTCTCCATATTCTCATTGGTTATGATGTACCCCTGTTCATCCATCTCGACCACGCCTTTGGCGAGTTCAGAATATGGAAGAAATCCCGCGTATATGAAGACACCTGAGGTTTCAAAGGTCCTCTCTTCTTCCGTTCCCCGATTCTTCACGGTCACCGACTCAACCACATCTTTGCCGTTTATAGAGGCGAGTAGGTGATTCAAGAGAAACTTCACGTTTGTGTTCTTCTGGAGCTGTTCTTCGAGTATCTTTTCTCCGGTCACATGAGGAAGAAACTCGACGATTGTGACGCTCTTCACGTGCTTGAGGAGATACTCGCTCTCCTGCAGTCCGGAGTTTCCAGCTCCCACGACTACAACGTCCTTACCCTTGTACAGCGGGCCATCGCAAGTAGCGCAGTAAGAAACCCCTTTGCCTGTGAACTTCTCCTCACCGGGAACGTTCAGCTTCTTGGGAACGCTACCTGAACCGATTATCACGCTGTAAGCCTTGTACTCGTCTTTGTCCGTCTTCACGCTTATAAAATGGCCAGCCTTTTCAATCTTCTTGACTTCCTTAAACTCAGAAATGTTAGCGCCAAACTTCTGAGCTTGGCTTTTGAACTTATCCATCAGGTCCATGCCGTTTATACCTTCCGGGAAACCGGGGTAGTTCTCTAATAGATCAGTCGTGGCCGCGAGCCCTCCACAGACTGCTTTCTCCAGCACGATGGTGTCTAACCCACCCCTCGCCGTGTATATGGCCGCCGTCAGTCCCCCGGGCCCACCTCCGATTATGATCACATCGCGTACCTCTTCCCCCATCTTAACTCCTTTTCACATGCTTACCCGACTTTACCACACGTTCACAGCAATTTCAAATTACAAATCTGTGGACGCAGCCCTATTTCGTTCTTAACGTATTGTCTAGGAGGAGTTTCTTCTTTTTGGTCTGCTGAACTTTTTCTTGTTGAATTCTTCGGATTTCCCTTTCGGAATTGAGAGCGATTCCCAGGATTTAGCTCTCAGGCATTTCGCTATATATATGATTTGTCCAACGTGCTGCGCACAATGTGTCAGGTGTCGATTGATGGCCTCAACAACAGTATGTCCCTCGTTTCTTATGTAGACAATCTTCTGCAAGTCATCTGGTTTCAATCTGCCAAGAGCTGAAAATAGAAAATTCCAACCTTTTTCCCAGATCAACAACATCCGCATATGTTTGACAAGGACGGCAATGCTATTCGATTCATCATCAGGCCGCCAATGGATTTCGCTATCACTTATCTGCGCAAACGCTTTGTCCCCCAACCTTTTGTAGTGTAGAAAGAGTTCTGTTATGTTATGCAGGTAGTTATGATCAATATCTTCTTGCATTTTCTTCACAATTGCCAATCTCTTTTGGTTATTGCTAAGTGATTGTACAGGCGGTTGCAGAATCTGTCCAGTACTGATGTTACTTCTTTCTGTGAGGCACAGATGCTGGCTCCGTCTCGATCCAAAACGCAAAATGAAAGCCTGGGAAGTCCAGAGTGGAGTACGGCAGAATCCAAGAAATCGAAAAACTACAGATATGAGGATATAAGCAAGAAATGGCTCAGGCTTCAGTGTTATTGTCACTTTAGTTGAGAAAAGTATTGACAAGAAAATGTGTTAGGTGTACAATGGAATTGCAGGTGAGAAGAGTTTTTGGGAGTGCGACACGCACTGCATGTCTTATACGCCGTGCGTGTTTGTTGTAGGGGCCGCAGAGAACGTGGACGCAGTCCCAGATTGGCTTACCACCTAGCGAGACTACGAGTAAGGAGGTGAAGTCGGAGTGCCCAAAGGTCGAGTTAAGTGGTTCAATGACCAGAAGGGATATGGGTTCATTGAGCAAGACGGTGGTGAGGACGTATTCGTCCATTTCTCTGCCATCCAAGGTTCCGGATTCCGCACCCTATCTGAAAATGATAAGGTTGAGTTCGAAATTGTCGATGGTCCAAAGGGGAAGCAAGCGACAAACGTGAATCGAGTAGAGGAATAACGCCCTTTTTGGTTAAGATGGAGCCCCGGAAATCGCCGAGAGATGATTTCCGGGGCTTGTCATTTTGTCAGAGCTCAAAATAGCGTGCCGTGTCTTGGTTTCAGTTTCATAATTTCCCAGTTTCGGAATTTCGGATCGTGGTATCGAGTAGGGGCGCGGCCTGCCCTCCGTAGCCACAGCGTAGGAGGGTTTCCGCGCCCATCTTCTCTTCCTTGTTGCCGTCTTTCTTTAGATATGGTATAAGGAACGTGATGTGACTTGAGGGGGGAATGATTGTGGGTGCCCCAGAAGGAAAGAGATTGGCTGAATTATCAATTGCAGTAAGAGATTCGACTATAAGACGGTTGAGGCTCGTTCCGGCTGGGTCAGAGAACTGGAGAATCGAGAGTGATTCAATGAGTTTTGCAGATCTTGCCCAACACATCATTGATGCTGATGAGTGGTTGTTCAGAATGCTTGAGACGAAAAACCTCTCACCAGTGCGAGGCATAGCAGGGCTGGCAGACGTGAACAACCGAGACGAATACATTAAGTTGATTACTGATTTGAAGCGGACAGGCCAGATTCGCGAGGGACTACTTGAAGGTCTATCTGAAGAACACCTGACTGAAATGATACATGATGAGAGGTTTGGTGGCAGAGTGAGTGCGTGGTGGATTATCGTCCGCGGAAACCTGGATTATGAGACCCATCATAGGGGACAAATAGCTGCGTACCTGAGAATGCTACATGCAAAGAACGAAGTTGGAACAGAGGTTACTGAGTGAGAGATCGTCTGCGGAGGGTGGCCTAGGGTGATGAAACTGAAAAAAGTGTCATGGCTGATTATGGTGGGAATGTTGGTGCTATTCTCTTCTGAGTGTGACAGACAGGACAGAATTGAGCAGGCTCTCAGACAGTATCAAAGCAGGACTGTGGTCAGGAATAGCAAGGGTAAACTGTTTCGAGTTGAAGATTACCGCCTCACCTCTTCAGACGACGGTGGCAGAACTTGGATTGGATTAAGTACCATACCCTCTATGGGATATGCGGTATGGGGATATTCCCTGGCCTGCGGAGATGACGATGTCCTTCACTTTGCTCAGGTGGGAGTGGGAAAGGGAAAGAAGGCAGTCTATGTTTCCAGGTCATTGGATGGTGGAAAGACCTGGATAGGTCCAGTTGTAGCGAATGATGAAATATGGGCTCAAAGAGAGGATCCAGAGATCATCAGCAAAGGCGAAAAGGTCTTTGTGGTTTGGGTGGAAAGAAGTGAAAGAGCGCCAACAGGAGTGGCCAGGCCATCGGGCGTCTACTTTTCCTGCTCTTTCGACGGTGGAAGAAGCTGGAATGAAGATACCTGGTTAAGAGAGGGGGAGGATCCCTCGATCGCAGTCGGAGAAGATGGAACAGTATATTTGACCTATGTCGGTGGCAGAAGACTGAACATCATCTACATATCATATTCAGAAAACAACGGGAGAAGCTGGAACAGTGAGACTACGGGCGAGCGATTGGTGATTATCAAGGAGCCCTATGTTATTCCCGTCGGATCCACTCTATATTTATTCTGTCACGCGGTCGTACCAAGTTTTGCTCACATCACTCCTGGTGCAAGACTTGACTACCAAACGTATTACCTGACATCTAATGATAGAGGGAAAAGCTGGAGTAACATGATAGAATGGAAGGAGGAAGGGAGGGATTGATGGCGAAAAGGAAGTCAAAGTTGCTGGGTTTTCTTCTTTTGGCAGGTTTTATTCTCGGCTGCGGAGGATCGACTTCGGAGCGGTCACTCGTGGAAAAGACTAATAAGGATAATAAGCGTTTCAGAGGTGTCTGGGTGTATAAGTCCAGAATGCCAGGACAAGTCGAGTTTTCGGAGGGGACAAGGATAGATATTGTGATAGACAGAAGGAAGTTTCATCTGGTTGCTAAGTGGGGGGCGGCCTATCCCGCAAAGAGAGGGCAAACTGAGGAATGGATACATAACGGAAAGTTCCTCTGGGAACTTGCACCATTACTGAAACAAGCAAACTGGCTGGAGATTAAGGGGCTCCGGAGAGGGCCCTTCTGGAAGATGCCTTATCAGATGGCACCCTTTGGACCGGTGAAGAATATTGGTGAAGAAGATGTGGCTGGGAGGGCGTGCAAGGTGTTGAGAACAAGAGGGAGGTACGACCAGGGAGATGTGACCCTTACCTATTGGATAGATGAGGAAAGAAGTGTCCTCCTGAAGAAAGAACATTTGCTGGAAGCAGGAGAAATATTGTTGGTGCACGAGATTTATGAATGCGAGGATATTGAATTTGATCCTGGATTTTCGGCAGGAATGTTCGAGGTTAACATACCTTCAGACTGGGTGAAAGTGGAGAAACGTCATGTTGATTCTGAACTTCTCGACACCAAATTTTGAGGGGAAGGGGACTCGCATCTATTGAAGGTAGCCTAAAGACCTTAGGTGTCTTTTCTGCTCCTCTGCAAAATCGGGTTCTTCTGCTTGTGTCTTCCTAGACTTTATCTGACCATTCCATTTCTGCAAGACTATTTCCATTGCGTTCAGAGCTTTGTCATTTTCTCTTGCGAGGTTCCTGGATTCCGCTGGGTCTTTTTGTAAATTGAACAGTTGCCTTGATTTGACAATTGGATTGTAAATAAGTTTCCAACCCTTCCACGTCACCGATTGTAGACTGGTCCATCTTCTTGTTTGACTGAATATTGCTCTGTTCCCCAACTCTTCGATATCACTCATATCTATGGTTTGCCCTTCGCATCTATATTCACCAGGAATCCACAAGCCTGCGTAATCAACAATGGTTGGCATCAAATTTATTAGACCAAGGTATTCGTGCATGATCTCCTGTTCATTGTGGCCCGGCAGCTTCATTATCAATGGGACATGTATTTGCTCCTGATACAATTTCTTAGTATGGCCGATCCAATAATCACCTCTTTCCAGAAACTCCTCACCGTGGTCGGCAGTTAGGATAATCAGTGTATTGTCATATAATCCCAGGTTTTTCAACTCATCCAGAACGACCCCTATGTGTTCATCTGTGAAGCTTATTTCAGAATCATATAGAGCCTTGATGTATCGAGCATCGTCTGCCGTCATTTGCGGAGCTTTCTCTCGGAGTTCACGTATGGGCTGACTGCTGTGTAAAGGGCCATTATAATCCGGGTAGTAATCGTAGTCTTCATGGAGAATGTAGTCAAAATGCGGGTCAAAGTAGTGAAGAAACAAAAAGAATTTGCGATTCTTGCGTGTCCTCAGAAAACATATCGCTTTTTCTGTTATCGAGGGAGAAGAAATATAGCCGTGCCCTTTTGCATTTTCTTCATCATAGGAATCAAATCCCTGGCCGAATCCAAGGGCAGAAGAAACATGAGCGTGAGAGATTATGCCTTTTGTCACGTAGTTGTTTTCCTTGAATATCTCCGTCAAAGTCAGAAATCTCTGATCTATTATTATAGGCTTGTCTCTAAAACCTAACACCGCGGGATACTGAGACGTAAACATGCTTCCTATAGAAGGAGTAGTCCACGGGGCAGCAGAGATGGCGTTCTTGAATAGAATTGAGTTCAGAGATAACCTGTCAATACTTGGCGTCGTGTTTCTGCTGTATCCATAGCAACCAACGTGGTCTGCCCTTAGCGTATCCACTATTATCAAAACAATGTTCGGTCCTGTTGGGGAGTTTATTCTCCTATCAATAATAATGCCCAGATTCAAAAGCAATAGGAACACGATCAAAACAAGCCCTGGCTTTCTAGTATGTCTTATTCTCAAAAGCTTGGGCGATGTTTTCCATTTCATTTTCATCAGGACCCTTCCCAGAATTATCGCGAGAAGGAACATCTCAGCATGTACCAATATGTTCATGAGAAAGGACTTCTCAGGCAGCCAATAACGTCTGAGTGCCCACGTGCTGAGAAAGAAGAAGAGAATTGAGACAAAGGACAGCCAGAAAACCTTGAGCATGCGCCGGTCTTTGATGCGGATTCTGAGTTCAACAAGAAACGCGACAAATGAAACTACAACAATAGACAAGAACATCCATTTGTTCAGGGATTCCTGGAGAATGGAGGCAGTCAATCGAAACATCCCATACTGGATATAGCCAGTCGGCACGATGGAGGCATGAAACGAGATGAGGCCCACGATAAAGCCTACGATTGCTCCCATCGACAATGCGGCGATTGCTTTGTTCAGTCTTATTGTATTATCTCCTATTGCTGATTCTGAGACCTGAGTTCCACTCTCCAACACTTCTCATCTGAGATTTTATCACATTGAGAGTGTCCAATCAAACAGACTTTCTGTACATATCTCCCTTTGACGGACCAGATTGACCATGCTATTCTGATCGTCATCGACTATCGCTTTCAGAAGCTCACAAAAGAAGGGAGATCCACGATGAGTAATGGAAACGCTGGGCAGAGACTGGTCAATATTCAGATCACCTACTGCGTCGAATGAGATTACGATGGTCCGGCCTCCAGTCTGGCGGCCGCAATCGACAAAGCGTTTGGCATCACTGCGAAACTGAAGGAAGGGCACGGGGGTATCTACGAAGTGACCATAAATGATAACGTGGTTTACAACAAGAAGGAAAAAGGTGGAAGATTCCCCGAGAATGAGGAAATCTTTGAAGAGATCCGCAAGTACACGAACCCTCATCCAGAGAGAGAGTAAAACAAGAGACAGGCTGAGAGCTGGTCATCAAATCTACCCGATATCGTACACATTTCGCTGGAAGTGAAGTCGCGTTTTTTATATAATCGCGGCAGTTAGATGGCATAGCAAGAAATCTTGTCCACAAAACAGCCTGGAGGGAACAGAATGGCAGACAAGAAAGCAGACCTGGCTGGGCCTGGCATCGGCGACTATGATGAGCTGGTGAAGATCCTGCCACAAGGCTACAGTCCTTTGCTGACCGCAAAGGAGACAATGGAAGCCCTCTTTGCAGCGAAAGACTATATCGAGGATAATCTATGCAAGGAACTGAATCTGATAATGGTTCAGGTCCCTTTAATCGTGGACGTTGAGAGCGGCGTGAACGACATGCTGGACCGTGACGGCTCACGTACTCCAATTCAGTTTCACATTTCAAATGACCATGATAAAAACCCGGTCGATGCCCAGGTCGTGCAGGCCGCAACCAAGTGGAAGCGTGTCGCGCTGAAACAGTTTGGCATGAGGGTAGGAGAGGGGATTTGCACAGACATGAAAGCTGTGCGCAAGGATTATTTTCTAGACCACGATCACAGCGCATATGTGGACCAGTGGGACTGGGAACTGGTGATAACGGAAAAGCAGCGCAACCTTGACTACCTGAAGGAAGTGGTGAGGAAGATCTGGAAGGTTCTCAAGGGCGCTGAAGTCCGTGTCCAGGAGCTTTTTCCCCAGTTGAAGACGGATAAATATCCCAGTCTGCCTGAGCAGCTTACATTCCTGCATGCCGAGGAGATCCTTGAGAAATTCCCCGACCTGCCCCGCAAACAGCGCGAGACAGAGATAGTGAAGGAATACCCCGCGGTCTTCATCATTGGAATTGGCTGGACACTTGAGGATGGCTACCCGCACGAGATGAGAGCGGCAGACTACGACGACTGGATGACCGAGACAAGATCTGAGACCGGCAAGACCATGCATGGTCTTAACGGTGATATCCTTGTCTGGAACCATGTGACAAAGCGCCGGCACGAGCTGACATCCATGGGCATTCGTGTAAACGCTGAGACGCTCAAGAAACAACTCGAGATGACTGGCCAGCAAGATTTCCTCGAGTTACCCTACCATCAGGCAATCGTTAACAATGAGATCCCGCTCAGTATTGGTGGCGGTATTGGACAGTCCCGCACCTATATGCTTCTGCTTAAGAAGGCGCACCTTGGAGAGGTCAGTGTGACCGTGTGGCCAAAGATACTCAAGGACATGTGCAAAAAGAAGAACATTCATGTTCTGGAGTAACCCCCCGAATTCTTAATGCCGAAAATCGGAGATCGAAGATCGAAAACAAGCCCAAGAACACGAAATTGCGAAACTGCGAAATTACGAAATTGAAAAGCGAGATTGCTTGGCCCTTCATTGTGCTCCCTTCGGATACCCTCAAGACAGGCAGGACTCGCAACGACAAGTCCCTTTTTTGTCATTGCGAGGAGCCTTGGGCGACGAAGCAATCTGGGAAGAGAGGCTAACCGAGATCACTAGAAACGGGAGACGAAAATAGAGAATGGTAGATCGAAAACTTCCAGCCAGTTTCCTTCAGCAGCTCAAGGAGCTTGAAGCATCCTACTTGACTGAAAGTGACCCAATTCGCCAATCCGGTTTCGGTGGTGGCCCCCTGCGCTGGCGGTCAGAGCGTGAACCGATATTGGAAGCAATAGAAATGGACGGCGATTTGCTGGATGTCGGCTGTGCTAACGGATTCCTGCTTGAGTGTCTAGTTGAGTGGGCCAGTGAACGGGGGACAGCATTGACGCCTCATGGTCTTGATCAAGGTGCCGAGCTGATTGAACTCGCAAAGCAGAGGTTTCCAGCGCACAAATCCAACTTCCATGTTGGCAATGCGTGGGATTGGGAGCCGCCGAGACAGTTTCAGTATGTGTATACAATGCACGACTGCCTTCCAATCGAATTTCTTGAAGAATACCTTCAGCGGTTGCTTTCCCGAGTAGTCTGTACAGGGGGCCGCCTTATCATTGGCGCCTACGGAAGCCGGTCTCAGGGGACGCCGCCGTTTGATGTCGAACATTTCCTGAAGTCTCGTGGCTTCTCAGTCGCAGGAACGACTGGAGGTGGCAACCCACCTATAACATCTTTTGCCTGGGTTGACAAGCAGCCGAAGCTATAAGCTGTAACCCAAGAACATCACAAGTTTGGCGCCAGCGAACAAATCGAGGGCCAGACTTCCGAGACTGACGTTCTCGGGTCTGAATCCAAGTACTCACTTTGCTCACTCAGCACTAGTCCTGAGTGAATAAATTCGTCACCGAATTTATGGATCGAAGGACTAGCCTGAACAGAGACAACCAGCATACTAGCTTACTGGACCGGAACGGTGCCGGGGCACCGTCCGGTCTTTTCCACTTTCAGCGATATCGATTGATGACAGGCTGGGAGACTCGCCAGGCGAGATGAGCGCACTCGAGCTTCTAATCTCTGATGAACCCACCGATTACCACGCGCTTTTCTCATCGCCCGACAGCAAACCTACTTCAAGACAACCATCTTCTTTGTGCTGCAAAGGGCGCGGGCTTGCTCGCCCCCAAGGCTGCGGACCTGGAGTCGGTACAGGTAGATTCCAGTGGAGACCTGCCTGCCAGCGTTGTCCTTCCCATCCCAGTGTACAGAGTAGTAACCAGGCTCCTTCAATTCATCTACTAGAGTCCTCACCAACCTGCCGGACAAGTCGTAGATAGACAAATTCACGAGTTGGTTGGTGGGCGGGCCCCTCTGTGCTATGCAATAGCGAATGATGGTGGTTCGGGTGAATGGGTTTGGACGGTTCTGGAACAGTCGAGATTCGGAAATCGGAGATCGGAATTCGGCTTGCTCTTCTACCCCAATCAGATAGCATTGATAACTCCCATAGATGTTCCAATCTCCATCTCTATCGCTCTGCCATATGGCCCACAGCCAGAGATACGTGTAATCGGTTACGCCAGTGACGGCTGGAAGAGAATCGTTTGCTGCATTGAGGTCTACTGGTTGAGTACCCCCGAGAATTTCATATGAGTAAATGTTGTTGTCCCCATCCCGGTCGCTCATCCACAGGACACAGCCCAGATACAGCTCCGCGTCAACAGGGAGGTGAAAATCAATGACCGCTGGATTCGCGTCTCTGAATAGACTAGTTGTGACGGTGTCTATTTCCTCCCAGTCTCCGGAGAAGTAGGAGTAGTATCTGCAGAGAACATCGGGATTTCCTGCGGCATTGCTCTCCCATACAGCCCAGACTCCCTCACCAAAGAAGTCGGCTGCCAGGGTTGGGCGGAGGTCATCACCCGGGTCAGAAACGACTGGTTCAGGAGTAGACCAAGATCCGCTTTGATAGACGCTGTAGTAGACGTCCCAGTCACCCTCTCGGTTAGTCTCCCAGACAACCAATGGTGGACAGTAGAGCCATGGCGCACTACAGATACCACAAGGTCTCCGATCATCAGAACTGTCAGAGGTGATGGACATAGGTGCAGACCAAGCACTCCCGTTGTAACAGCTCGCATATATGTCCCAGTTGCCATCTCTTTCGGTTTCCCAAACGACCCAGAGGGTGCCTGAGTAAGAAGACGCAAAGATGGAGGGATTCTCATCGCTGTTCGAGTCGGCGGTGATTTGAGTCGGTGTGGACCAGGTGCTCCCCGTGGAGGAGCTGACGAAGATATCCCGATTGTCGGTCCGGTCGCTCTGCCACGCCGCCCAGAAGAGGGAGTCGTCTCTCGCTACAGATGAATTCAGGTCAGCTCCAGAATCTGAGGTTACTGCAATCGCCTGAGACCAACTATCACCATTTGTATTGAACACGGAGTAGATGTTCCAGTCGCCATCTCGGTTGCTCTCCCATGTCAGACAACTGGAGGAGAACCACGGAATGGTCTCTCCGTAGACAGAGGCTGTTGGTTTCAGGTCGGCGCCTGGGTCAGAGGTGAGTTGAACTGGCACCGACCACTGTGCAAACATAACAGTGGGGAGAAACACTAGCAGCAGAAGCCCACAGAGGCCACTCCAAAACCTCAAAACCCTTGATTTTTTCATTTGATTCGCCCCTTTCAGCTCACACAATTGTTCTTACCTGGACTTTAGCAAGTGTCTGAATCTTTGTCAACACCAACCGGGACCTCTACGACCTAGATTGGGGATCCAGGGTCTGTGGCCTCCCTCGACCCCCAGGCCAGGCTATTCCTTGAGCACATCCGTCGGATTTGGTCACCGTGTGCACAGTTTCTGGGGATTTGTGTGGGATTTCAGTTGACAGGGTATGGGGTACTCCGTATCATGTCCTGCGGAGAAAGGAAAAATTTTTCAGAGCCTTTGTGAACTTTTTCACAAAGTAGCTCTGGAGATGATGAGTCGTGTTTGCGTTGTATTTTTCATCCAATTTTGTGATATGAAATGACGCGGTTTCGTCCCACATAACCATGTCAAGAAAAAGGATTTCACCAAACAGTCAGGAGGACCAAAGAGATGAAAGACCAGATGCTGCTCTTTTTGTGTGATTGCAGAGGAGAAATAGATCTACCCAAAGATCTCAATTTAGGAAAACAGCTTCCTACCTTTAAGCATTCTTACCTTTGCTCGCCAGAGGGAATAAAGTACATCGAGGAAATGATACAGAAACATGGGGCAAGGGATATCATAGTTGCAGGCTGTACACCACGGATTGCAGATACATTCTTTAAGAAATACGATGCTGAGATAGTAAACATCAGGGAGCAAGCTGCGTATGTGGGGCATGGAGACGAAAAAATGAAAGCGCTAATCAGAGCAGCTATTGAGAAGAAGAAAACATCAAAGGGTAGATTCAAGAGAGAGATAGACATTGCCAGTAGGGATGTCCTAATAATAGGGGCTGGTATTGCTGGTTTGGAGGCTGCGCGGCGCTGTGCAGATTCGGGACTTGGTGTTTACCTGATTGAGAAAGAGCAGTTCATTGGCGGTATGGTCGGGAAGCTCGATAGGGTCTATCCCGAGGGTACACCTGTGTCTCATACTCTGAATCGCATAATCTTTGACACCGTCGGAAGAAACAACGTAACTGTTATGACTGGCGCTGAACTGCAGGGAGTAGAAGGTAACATCGGCAACTATACCATCAAACTGAAAGTTAAACCGAACCCAATAGCGAAGTGCAACCTTTGTGGTGAGTGTGTAGACGTATGTCCGATTACAGTGCAGGACAATGGTATTGAGCGAAAAGCCATCTACTTTGAGCCGACATACCCGAATACCTATGCCATTGATTGGTCCTCTTGCGATAGGTGCGGAAAATGCACTGAAATATGCAAGGACATAAATCTAGATGTTAAAGAAAAGGACATAGAATTGAAGGTCGGTGCTATTATCGTAGCTACTGGACTTGAACCATTTGACGCGTCCAAGATAACGGCATACGGATATGGAAGATACAAGAATGTCTATACAGCGTTGGAATATGAAAGAAAGCTGGTGCGAGGGGAGCTGAAACCGAAATCTGTGGTCATCATAAACTGCGCGGGTTCCAGGGATGAGCACTATTTGCCGTATTGCTCCAGAGTGTGCTGCTTCATTGGAATGAAAGAAGCGAAGCTGACAAAGGATGTGAGCCCGGATACTGAAGTATATCTGACCTATATTGATATGCGGACCTACGGCGTATTTGAATCACTCTACTCCTCTCTACGGGACTCTGGTGTAAATCTAATCAGGGGAAGACCCTCGGAGATCACTGAAAGAGACGGGAAGTTGATGGTACATACAGAGGATATGGTGCTCGATGAATTGCTGAAGATTGAGACAGATTGCGTTGTCCTTTCAACAGGCTATGTACCTTCGAAAGAAGTGCTTAAGAAATTAAGGTTGCCTGTAGAGGATGAATTCCCGATGAATTATGTCTGTTCGACCCTATCAATAGATGCAAATCCACACGGAATATTCCTGGCCGGGTGTTCCTCCTATCCTAAAGATGTCACTCGAACTCTGATAAGTGCAGACTACATTGCAGGGAATCTGGTCAGTATGTTCACCAAACAGTCTATTGAGGTCACCAATCCTGTGTCAGAGATAAACAACGACATGTGCAGTGGGAAGAACTGCGGAATTTGCGCTTGGGTGTGTCCCTATAGTGCAATCATGGAAGAGGACGGAGAGTACAGGATTGATCCCTCCCTGTGTAGAGGGTGTGGGATATGTTCTGCAACCTGTCCGAGTGGTGCCAATCAGCTGGAGGTTTCAACAGATATTGAGCTACTTGCCCAAGTAGACGGCATTCTAAGCGATGGCAAGGACAAGATATTGGCCCTGTTGTGTGAGAATTGTGCATATCAGGCAGCAGACAACATTCCCTATGAGAGACTTACCTATCCAGAGAATGTGATGATAGTCAGGGTTCCATGTACAGGCAGAGTTGGCTCACAAGTCCTGTTGAATGCTTTCAGGGCGGGGGCAAAGGGTGTACTGGTTGCCGGATGTTGTCTCGGTTCATGCCACTTCATAACGGGTAACATCAAAGCGCAGAATCGTGTGCTTGTCACCAAGAGGCTTGTCCAATCATTGGGTATCGACCCTGGTAAACTGAGGATAGAATGGGTCGGACAGAAGGAACCAAGAAAGCTGGTTAGCATTCTTAATGAGATGACGGAGGCATAAGATGGCAAAAGCAAAAGTGGCATTCTATTGGTGTGCTTCATGCGGAGGATGCGAAGAGGCGGTAATTGATCTGAATGAAGACATACTTAAGGTCGTAGACGCGGTAGACATAGTCTTCTGGCCTGTGGCTTTGGACTTCAAGTATAAAGACATAGAGGCGATGAAAGACGGCGAGATTGCTGTATCCTTCATAAATGGTGCGATAAGAAACAGCGAGCAAGAAGAGATTGTGAAGCTTCTCAGAAAGAAGTCCGGGCTGGTTGTTGCATTTGGAAGCTGCTCTCATCTGGGAGGCATACCAGGACTTGCCAACTTCCACGATAGAGAGGCAATACTGACAAGGTCCTACGAGACGGCACCTACCGTCGTAAACCCCGATAGGATCCTTCCGCAGCTCTCCACAAAGATGCCCGAAGGTGAATTGACACTTCCAGAGTTCTCTGAAACTGTGAAGGCTCTAGACCAGGTAATCGATGTAGATTACTACCTACCTGGATGCGCGCCGCCGGCTGACTTGATTATGGGCGCGGTCACTGCGATTCTTGAGGGGAATCTCCCCGAAAAAGGGTCAGTCCTTGCTCCTGAGAAATCACTGTGCGGCGACTGTCCAAGGGGTGAGAAGAAACCAGAGAAGCTGGTAATGAAAGATGTAAAAAGAGTACATGAGATAATTCCAGACCCTGAGAAGTGCTTTCTTGAGGAAGGTCTCATCTGTCTTGGGCCTGCAACGAGGTCGGGTTGCGATAGCAGATGCATAAAGGCCAATATGCCGTGCAGGGGGTGTTTTGGTCCTACAAAGGAGGTTCGAGATCAAGGTGCCAAAATGGCATCGGCGATCGCGTCCATTCTTGGATTGGAAGGCGAAGAGGAGTTCTCTGAAGAAAAGGCAGCAGAGATAGTAAATAAAATAGCCGATCCTGCTGGAACCTTTTACAGGTTTTCGCTTCCCTCGTCTTTACTTAGAACACGAAAAAGAGAGTGACGGAGGTCTAGCATGGCAAAGAGAATAACGATAAATCCGATTACAAGGCTTGAAGGACACGGAAAGATAGAGATTTTTCTCGACGACAAAGGTGATGTGGAAAACGCATATTTCCAGGTGCCTGAACTCCGTGGCTTTGAGCAGTTTTGTGTTGACAGACCTGCCGACGAAATGCCGCGCATTACCACAAGGATATGCGGTGTCTGTCCGATGGCGCACCATATGGCAGCAACAAAAACATTGGATGACCTTTTCCATGTTGAACCTACTCCTACGGCCAGGAAGATAAGGGAGCTTCTCTACTCTATCTTCATGGTTGAAGATCATACTCTCCATTTTGTGTACCTGGGCGGGCCGGATTTCGTCGTAGGTCCGGATGCTCCTGCCACTGAGAGAAACATACTGGGAGTGATAGGGAAAGTCGGGCTTGAGGCCGCTGGCAAGGTTATTGACACGAGGAAGAGATTGCGAGCGATTATCACCAACATAGGAGGTAAAATAATTCATCCCGTGTTCGGTCTCCCTGGCGGTGTGTCGAAAGGTATCACAGAAGAAGAGAGAGAAGAGATTGTTAAGGTTGCCAAGGACACCGTTGAGTTTGCTCAGTTCCTCCTCAAGTTATTTGATGACGTGGTTCTGAAGAACAAAACGTATGTGGATCTCATAGTGGGCGACATCTATAAACATAACACTTACTATATGGGCATGGTCGATGAAAACAACCACGTGAATTTCTATGACGGTGAGCTGAGAGTGGTGTCTCCCGGGGGCAAAGAGATCGCGAAATTCAAGGCGCAAGACTACCTTGAACACATTGCTGAGCACGTGGAGCCGTGGAGTTACATAAAGTTCCCTTATTTGAAGGCGATTGGATGGAAGGGATTTGTAGATGGCGAAGAGAGCGGCGTTTACAGAGTCGCCCCTCTTGCAAGGTTGAATGCATCTGATGGGATGGCCACACCGCTGGCACAGTCTGAATACGAGAGGATGTTCGATACGCTGGGTGGGAAGCCGGTTCACAACACATTGGCATTCCATTGGGCAAGACTGGTGGAGGCCCTTTATGCGGCCGAGAGGATGTTGGAGCTTGCGGCAGACCCTGAATTGACTGGTACGAATATTCGGAATATTCCTACTGCAACGCCTGATGAGGGGATCGGGGTCGTTGAAGCACCCCGAGGAACGCTTTTCCATCATTATCAGACAGACAAGGACGGTATTCTGACAGGAGTTAATCTAATAGTCGCCACTGTGAACAATTCGGCAGCAATGTGCATGTCGATCAAAAAGGCAGCTTCAGGGCTCATAAAGGGTGGAAATGTCTCTGAAGGTCTTTTGAACATGGTGGAGATGGCATTTCGCGCGTATGATCCATGTCTTGCCTGTGCCACACACTCGCTTCCTGGTGAGATGCCACTTGAGGTCAACCTTTACGATTCAAACAAGAACCTCATCAGAACAATAAAAAGGGATTAAGGTTCGAAGATGGACAGGGCAAAGACACTCATCCTTGGGATGGGAAGCCCCATTCTTGGTGATGATGGTGTTGGGGTAGAGGTAGCCAACAGGATAAAAGAGAACACCGATGAAAAATTCGTAGATGTTGTTGAAGCTTCTGCTTCGGGGCTTGAGCTACTTGATATCATCTGCGGATACGAAAAACTGATAGTAATCGATTCCATGAATACAGAAGGAGGCCAGGTCGGAGAGCTTCACCGCCTGGCCTGCTCTGACTTGGATCCTACAGTCCGTCCTTCCGCAAGGCATCAGATTAATTTCGCAACTACCTTGGAGGTTGGAAGGCGCCTGAACATGGAGGTGCCCGAGGTAATTGCGATTTATGCTATCGAGATAAAGGATGCAACGGTCTTCCAAGAAGGGTGCAGTCCTGAAGTAGAAAGAGCAATCCCTGGAATAGTCGAAACCATAATTGAAGAGGAGATGCTCAGAGCTGATTAGTCTCAACCAACAAGTGCTAATCAGCTCTAAGAACACCCTGCCCTGTTGATAGACACGGTAGGGTATTTTTCTGATGGTCTTTTTCGTCTGGCCCCAAATGCAACCCCACCCTGTCATTCTGAGCGGAGTCCGAAGGACGGAGTCGAAGGATCTGCTTTTGGAAGATCTCTTGGTTGCGCTTCTTGCTGGGTTCACCTCGACTTCGGCGCTCGGTCGATGCAGGGCTTAGCTTTTTCGGTTTGACGCCGCAGAGAGGACGGGTTAGTATTGTATGGGAGTCCTTTGTCGGCACCGCGAACCGCAATATGTGTGAGATAAAATGCCAAAGCTCATCATTAAAGTAGTTGAAATCAAGGGGAACTGTCCAGTCTACAAGGTAGGGGATAGGATAGTTCTGGATGAGGGCTACAAGCTTAACTGCGAGGAGACGGATAATCTCTGCATGCACTCCCTGGGTTCTATTCTGCCCTTTTACAATTCGATCTACAGAGGGGTTGATCCAAGGGATCTTGGGCTTTCAAAGGATAGGAAGAGCGCCTATGTCCAGTGCTTAGACCCCTGCACTTACACTGGCGGGGGGACAGTAGTCTTCGAGATAGCCAGAACCGAATAACACTGCGCGCCCACTACACAAATTCAAGTTTTTTTCTTCCTCAACACGACGCAAGAAGTACGGACTGCAAAGCACCCCAAACTTCCCCGACCACAAAAAACGCGTGTGATTGCGAGGAATGAAATGACGAAGCAATCTACGGATAGATTTTCGCCGTGACTTTTGCCCTTATTGCCCATCTATTGCGTCAATTTCGTGCTTAGGTCTCCTGAGGTCTTATTTTCGATTTTCCCTTCGACAAGCTCCCCTCGACAGGCTCGGGACAGGCAGGATCTCCGACGATCTTCTATTTTCGTGTCCATTGTGGCGTGAGCTCATCGCAGGGATATCCACATTCCCCACCTCAAGAGGGCAATGACAAACAGGACCAAAAAGACGATGACGAGGTTCATGTAGGCGATGAAGTAAAACGCCTTCTGTGGGGCAGTCTTTTCAGGCTTGCGCGCTGCATCATAGGAACCAATGTTTTCTAAGGACTCGAGCTTCTCTTCACCGTGTGGGGCCTTTGAAAGGGCATCGGTGAGGTCCGAGCCCGAAGAGTGCTTCATGTGGGCGCCGTTTTGCCACAGCTTGAGACCAGTTACATCAAAGACTTTTCCTTTGTATGCGACATAGGCCGGTCTGCCGTCCTTTCCGTCGAAGGCTGAAAGGGTGGGTGGATCAAAGATCCCTCCTTCTGGGGGGATGGCCTTCTTTGTACCTCTTTTGAGTTTCGGCCCTATGAAAAGCACGACGAAGAGGGCGGAGGTGACCATGATCAAGTACAGGACAATCTTTGCGGAGAGGAAAAGTCCCCATGTGCTGCTATATAACACATCAAGATTCTTTATTTTCGATATTGTAAGGAGCACTCCTGTAGTTCCCACTGTCGCCATTGAGACAAGGCCAAGGAACACCTCACTCTTCGGAAGACCTCTTGCCGCATATGCTGGTTTGAGGAGTATGTGCACGTATAGTATCGTGCCGAACCAGAAGAAAGCCGCAACGATATGAAGAGTGCCTATTAACAGCCTCACGGACTTCCTTATCGGTCCCATCACCCTGTAGCCGCCTTCAGGGGGCCACGCATAGCCCGACGCGGCGTACTCGAGTCCTTTCTCGGTCAGCGCCCCGCCCTCAGGCTTCAGGTGGCAGGTCTTGCAGCTCTGTTCTGTACTTTCGGAATACTCGGGGGTGGCCCGAGACTGGCCTGGAAACGAGAAGGCCACTGATAAGAACAAGGTGAGCAGAAGAAGGTGATGTGTACGCATCTGGCGGAATTCTATCCAGATCTCTTTCAAAAAGCAAGAACACACTAAACATAAATCCTAAATCCGAAACTCTAAGAGCTTGATGCCAGGCCCCGTGTATCTCGCTTCGCAAGAAACGGGGCAGGCATGCAAATTTGCAGATTTGGGTATCTACGCTAAGACGGGCGCGGAAACCCTCCTTCGCCCTTCGTGGCTTCGAAGGACAGGCCACGCCCCTACAAGGTCCTTCCCGGAGGCTGCAGCGGTGCCTGCCACGCAGATTTGCAAA